>JAGVSV010000041.1 GCA_019137115.1 Bacillota bacterium | reverse complement strand
TGCGCCGCAAAATGAAGGAACCGGACGGCAGTTTGATCATCACCAGCCTGTCCTACCGGCACTACAAATACGAGGCGCTGCTGATGGACGCCGAGAACCTGACGCATGTAATCAGCGACATCCGGACGGTATGGGGGCGCATGCTGTCGCAGGGCGCCACCTCCTTCTGGGAGACCGAGCGCGGCGCGTGGGACTTTGACAACGCCGGCTCCCTGTGCCACGGGTGGTCGGCCATTCCGATCTATTTTTACGGTAAATATTTTTTGGGAATTGAGGAGCCGCAACAATGACGACACGTACAAAAGCCATGGATACCCGCAAACTGCTGATGGCCGCGCTGTTTACCGCGGGCATCGCGGTTTGCTCCCAGCTGATGATCCCGCTGCCCATGGTGCCCATCAACCTGGCGCTGCTGGCGGTGTATCTGTGCGGGGCGGTGCTTTCCCCCGCGTACAGCGCGCTGGCCGTGGGCGCCTACCTGCTGCTGGGGCTGATCGGCCTGCCGGTGTTCGCGGGCCTGCAGGGCGGGCCGGGCGCGCTGTTTGGCAAAACCGGCGGCTACCTGCTGGGGTATTTCCTGTGCGTGGTGCTGATCGGCCTTCTGCGCGAACGGCACCTTCATACACTGGGCGGCCGGGTGCTGATGTTCACGCTGGGGCTTGCGGTCTGCTACCTTTTTGGCACCGTCTGGTTCATGACGGTGACCGGGCTTTCCCTGGCGCAGAGCCTGGCGTTCTGCGTGTGGCCGTTTTTGCCGGGCGACGCGGTCAAGATCGGGCTGGCCGCGGTGCTGGTGCCCCGCCTGCGCCGGGCGATGCCCACGGCGTAATCGAATATGCCCAACATGATCGTCTTTGCCGAGCGCGCCGGGGAGCGGACGTTTGCCGAGCTGCCCTTTGGCGAGATCGACCAGGCTATATTGACGCAGCTGGTGCACCTGCCGTTTGAAGCCGCGCTGCCCAACGAGGCATCCTGCGCCACGCTGGAAGGGCTGTCCCAGGCGCTGTCGGACATCACCGCCGACAAGGTGTATGAGGTGCTGCTCCGTGACCGGCTGAAGCTGCTGCATGTGTGCGGGGCCAGCGCGCGCTATGGGCACCTGGTGGTCAGCGCGTTTGTGAACGACATATCTCATGAGGACGAGATGCAGTTCAGCGCCATGTGCGTGGCGCTGCCGGAAGGGCGCCGCGCGATCTGCTTTCGCGGCACCGACCTGACGTTGGCCGGTTGGAAAGAGGACTTCAACATGGCCTTTGACGAGCCCACGCCGGCCCAGAAACGGGCGGTAGACTACATCAACCAGTACGCCAGCGTGCCCACCATCGTGCTGGGGCACTCCAAGGGCGGCAACCTGGCCGTGTACGGCAGCGCGTTTTGCGACCCGCTGGTGCAGTGCCGCATCACACAGGTGTATACGAATGACGGGCCGGGCCTGGCGCGGGCCAGCGTGGAATCCGCGCCCTATCAGGCGGTGGCGGAGCGCATCACGTCCTTTTTGCCGCAGAACTCGCTGGTGGGCGTGCTGCTGGCGCATCATGAGCCGTACAACGTGGTGTACAGCCGCGCCATCGGCATTCTGGAGCACAACCCCTTTTCCTGGGTGATCGAGGAAGAGGCGGACATGTTTGTCAGGCGCGAGGAGCTGTCCCGCACCAGCAAGGTGATGGACGCGACGCTGGACGGCTGGCTGGAGAACATGGAGCGCGAGGAGCGCCGCACCTTTGTGGACACGCTGTACCAGGTGCTGGCGGCGTCGGGCACCAAAACGCTGGGCGAGCTGGTCAAAAACCCGAAACGCAGCGCCGAGAAAATGCTGCGCGCCACCAAGGACATCAGCCCCCGCGCGCGCAAGGTGCTGCGACGGTGCATGGCCAGCTTCTTTTCCACGTCGGCCGAGGTGATTGTGGCAAAGACCGCCGAGGTGCTGGGCATCGCGGCCGACCCCCCGGAAGGGGAAGCCGACCCGCCGACAGCGGAAGAGCTGGCGTAAAAAACGGCCGCCCGGGCAAATCCGGGCGGCCGCGCTATCTACATGTGTTTGGGGTTACTGCTTGTGCCCGCACTCCGGGCAGAACTTGGCTTCCGGCGCCAGCTCCGCGTTGCAGTTGGTGCAGCGGGTGGCCTGGGCCTGCTTGGTGCCGCACTCGGGGCAGAACTTGGCCTCCGGGCTGATCGGGGCCGCGCAGTTGATACACGGCACGGTCGCCTGACCGGGGGCCTGCGGCGCGCCCGCCTGGGCCGCTGCGGCAGCCTGCTGCTGCGCGTTGACCATCGCCTGGTTCATCATCATGCCCGCGCCCAACCCGGCGCCCACGCCGGCTACGCCGCCTTCGTTCTGGGCGGCATCGCGCATCGCTTCGGCGGCCTGGTACTGGGTGTAGCGGTTCAGATCGCCCACCACGCCCATGGACGTGCGGCGGTCCATCGCCTGCTCCACCTCCGGCGGCAGGCTGATGTTCTCAATGATCACGCTTTCCAGCTTCAGCCCCAGCGGGGTGAGCCTGGGCGCGATGGCATTCTTGGCGAAATCGCTCAACTCGTCGTAGTTGGCGGCCAGGTCCAGCGCGGGGATCTTGCTCTGCGCGATCACATCGCTCAGCGCGGACACGATGGTGCGCTTGATCTGCCCTTCCACGCCGTCGATCGTGTACAGGTCACTGGTGCCGAAGACTTCTTTTAGGAACACCGTGGGCTCCGACACGCGGAAGGAGTAGATGCCGAACGCGCGCAGGCGGATCATGCCAAACTCGGTATCCCGCATCATCACTGGGTTGCTGGTGCCCCACTTCTGGTCGAGGAACTGCTTGGTGTTGACGAAGTAGACCTCGCTTTTGAACGGGGAATTGAAGCCGTACTTCCAGCTCCTGAGCATCGTCATGATGGGCATGTTCTGGGTGCTCAGCTCGTATCGGCCGGGCTGGAACACGTCGGCGATCTTGCCCTCGTTGACGAAAATGGCCACCTGGCTTTCGCGCACGGTCAGCTGTGCACCCATCATGATCTCGCGGTTGTCGTCCTCGTAGCGGTAGACCATGGTCTTGTTGGATGGGTCAACCCATTCAATGACATCGATGAATTGTCCCCGGAGCTTTGAGAAAATGCCCATACGCCCTCCTGTATCAGATGTTCTGTTCCTGGGTCATGCCGTATATGTTGGGGAGCACCCTGTACTCCTGAAGGTCCAGATCCAAATCCAGGTACTGCTTGATGTCGCCCACCACCTTCTGCACGCGCTGCTGCACCACCTGGGACAGCTGCTCCACATCCTGGCTGCCGCGGTCGCGCCGCTGGAAGGCAATCAGGCGGATGTGGCGCGGGGTCAATACCGCCACACCATAATATATACCCTCAATGAAGCGTCCGAAAAAGTTTGTGCGCAGGGCATTTTCCAGCCGCTCGCTGCCGTAGCGCCAGCGGTCGGATAAGTACACCTCGCCCTGGGGCATGTCAAAGTCAAACAAAAAGCACGGATCGGTGGGCGAAATCTCTGCCCGCACCAGCTTTAGGCGGCTTTTGAGCTCCGCTGCGGACGCCACTTCCCCGGCCAGCAGCTGGTGCACCAGCTCGTCGCGCAGATACTCCAGAATGGCTTCCTCGTCATACCCCTCGTCGGTATGGTCCCCGTGCATCTGGTCCAAAAACCTGCGGACACGCGCTAACTCGGTGCGCAGGGTATCGTCGTGCTGGTGGGTCTGGAAGATGGGCAAACTGGGCCTGCGCTCGACCAGATACTGGTGCAGCGGCGACACATCGGTGTAGCGCACCGAATAGCCCACGGCGTCCACGCTGTTGGTTTCCAGGTATTCAATGGCCTGGGGCACGTCGCTGAGGATCGTGATCGGGTGATAGGACATGTTGATCCAGTCCGTGATGCGGAGGAACACGTTGCGCACCTCCTCGCGGTCGGTTACCAGCAACAGCTTGTACATCCGTTACCTCCCTGCCATACAATGTGTCTCATATTATACCCGAAAAGCACTTGGGGTACAATTGCGGCGCGGACGCAGTGCCCCATCCGGGGGTGTACGCGGCG
>JAGVSV010000160.1 GCA_019137115.1 Bacillota bacterium | reverse complement strand
AGCAGGTATTTCCACGCGTTGTACGCGAAATGGTGCCTGATCATCGCGCCGGTGATCTTCGTGTTCAGCTTCATGTGTCTTGCGGCGCAGCGGCGCCAATGGGCTTCATGGTGGGGAACAGCAGCACATCGCGGATGGTTGCGCTGTCGGTAAACAGCATGACCATGCGGTCCACCCCGATCCCCATGCCGCCGGTGGGCGGCAGGCCGATTTCCAGCGCGTTGACAAAATCATCGTCCACCCTGGCGTTGACCGCGCCCTGCGCGCGACGTTCGGCGGCCTGCCGCTCAAAGCGCTCTCGCTGGTCAATGGGGTCGTTCAATTCACTGAAAGCGTTGCCATACTCCACCCCGCAAATAAAAATCTCAAACCGCTCGGTGAACGCGGGGTTGTTGGTCATGCGCTTGGCCAGCGGCGAAATTTCCACCGGGTACTCGGTGATAAAGGTAGGCTGGATCATGTGTTTCTCGGCGTATTCGTCAAACAGAATCGGCAGGCAGTCCCCCCTGGTGGCGTTCTTTTCGTGGGCGATACCGCGCTGGGCAAGGCAATCTCTGGCATCCGCATCGGTTGCCCAATCGCTGTAGCGGACGCCGGCGTATTTCTCGACCGCTTCCACCATGGTCATGCGCGCCCAGGGCGCCCGGATGGACACTTCCTGCCCCTGGTATACCAGGGTATCCCCCAACCCCAGCGCGTCGGCAACATGGCCAAAGATGCCCTCGGCGATGCGCATCATCTCGGTGTAGTCCACATACGCCTGGTACAGCTCCACCGAAGTAAACTCCGGGTTGTGCCGGGCGCTCATGCCCTCATTGCGGAAAATGCGGCCGATCTCATATACCTTGTCAAACCCGCCCACGATCAGGCGCTTTAAATACAGCTCCGTTTCAATGCGCAGGAACATGTCAATGTCCAGCGTGTTGTGGTGCGTGACAAACGGGCGCGATACCGCGCCGGTCTCCGACGCGTGTAGGATGGGCGTGTCCACCTCCAGAAAGCCACGGGTGTCCAGATAATCGCGGATGGCGGAGATGATCTTCCCGCGCTTTAGGAACACGTCGCGCACCTCGGGGTTGACGATCATGTCCACATACCGCTGGCGGTAGCGAAGGTCCGGGTCCGTCAGCCCATGCCACTTTTCGGGCAGAGGCTTCAAACACTTGCTCAGCAGCGTCAAGCTGGTTGCGTGGATGGACACCTCGCCCGACTTGGTTTTAAACACCGTGCCTTCGCAGCCCAGCACATCGCCGATATCCATGGACTTGAACGCGTTGTAGGCGTCCTCGCCCAGATCATCGCGTTTCACGTAGATCTGAATGGTGCCGGAAGCATCCAAAAGATGGGCAAAACTCGCCTTGCCCATGATGCGCCGGCTGACCATGCGGCCTGCGACAGAAGCCGTTGTGCCTTCCAGTGCGTCAAAATCGCTGATCAGCTGGGCGCTGCCGTGCGTTACCCCAAAGGAGGTAATACCATACGGGGACGCCCCCTGATCGCGCAGGGCCTGCAGCTTGTCGCGCCGGATCTGCTCCTGCTCAGAAAAGTTCGCCGTTTGCACGGTCGGATCGGTCTGCATGATGTTCTCCTTCTGTCTCAGGATTGCTTGCGGATGTCCAGCACCTCAAACTCCAGCACGCCGGCGGGCGCCTGCACGCGGGCGATCTCGCCCCGCTTTTTGCCCAGCAAGGCGGAGCCCATCGGGCTTTCATTGGAGATGACGTTGCGCATCGGGTCGCTCTCGCTGCCGCCCACGATGGTGTACTCCACTTCCTCTTTGAGCTCCTTGTCCAGCAGGCGCACGGTGGTGCCGATGTTGACCCGGTCGGTGGTTATATCGTCATCATCAATGATGATCGCGGTGCGGATGGTGTTTTCCAGTTCAATAATCTGCGCTTCCAGGCGGGATTGCTCGTTTTTTGCCTCGTCATATTCGGCGTTCTCGCTCAAATCGCCAAAACCGCGCGCCGTCGCGATCATTTCTGCCACCTCGGCTCGGCGGGTCGTGGACAGGTATTGCAGCTGTTCCTCCAGCTTCTTCATGCCCTCCACGGATACTACCGTCTTGTTGCTGTGCTCATGACTCTCGCTCATGTCAATACCCCACTTGCTTTATTCCTGGTCTCTTCATATACAATGATAAACACTGCACAGGCACGTTTGGGCATACAAACCCTGCGCACCTGCGCTTGCATCCATTATACGATGAAACGCTGCGTACTGCAATCACCGGCGGTTCCTGACAAAACAGAGAGGTTATGCCTGCACCCAGACGGACACTGACCCGCCCTCACACGGGAAATCCGCCCAGCCGTGCTCGTCCAGCGTCACCTGATCCTGACGGCGGCCGGTCACGTCCCGCCAGGTGGTGTTTGCCTTAAGATCGCCCATGCACATGTGCTTAGACGCCGGCTGGTCATTGCTCATCACCACGGCCAGCCCGGATTTTTCGTGCGTGGCGTCGCCCAGGCGCACCCAGCCGATCACATGGCTGTCATCAAAGTAATCCACCTGTTCGCCGTAGGCATGCGCCTTGCGCGCGTACAGCAGCGGGTCCAGCATGTCCTGCATGCCGGGCTTGGCGTTTTCACCGGACAGGCCATAATAGTCGCCAAAGAAGAGACATGGGTACCCATCCTTGCGCAACAGGATCAGGGCATACGCCAGCGGCTTGAACCAGTCGGTGATCCACGTGCTGAATGCCTGGCCGGGCTGCGAATCATGGTTGTCCACAAACGTCGCCACGTTCAGCGCGTTGCGGTCCAGCAGCGTGTTGTAGTAAATCCTTGCCAGGTCATACCCGGCGCCCTGCTGCGAAGCCTGATGGAAGTTATGGTGCAGCGCCACGTCAAACAACGCCAACTGGTCGTGTACTTCATCCAGGTACGTCTGCAGGGTGTTGTCATCCTGTTCCCAGTATTCCCCCACGCAATACAGCTGTTTATCCGCTTCCAGCCGCACAGTGCGCAGGAAGGGGCCGATAAAGGAAGCGTTGATGTGCTTGAGCGCGTCCAGCCGCAACCCATCCAGGTTCAGTTCTTTGACAAACCAGATACCCCAGCGGATGACCTCGTCGATGACATCCTGGTTGCGGTAGTCAATGTCCGCAAACATCAGATAGTCATAATTGCCCTTCCCCTGGCTAACATTGGGGGCGAAGTCCTTGTTCTCGCCCAGGATTTTGAACACGCCATTTTCGCTGGTGCGCTGGTCAAAGTCCACCGCGGTAAAATGCTCAAACGACCAGGTGAAGTCCGAATACTTCCCGTTGCGTCCGGGGAAGGTAAACCTGGTCCAGGCTTCGATGTCATATGGCTCGCTGATACACGATATCCGCGTACACCTGCAAGCCGTGATCGTGCAGCGCGGCGATGCAGGCTTTGAGCTCGTCGATCGTGCCATACTTGGTGCGCACCGAATCGCGCTGGTCAAATTCGCCCAAATCCCACAGGTCATAGATGCCATAGCCGGTGTCGTTGGTGCCCGTGGCTTTGCAGCATGGCGGCAGCCATACCCCGCTGACCCCGATGTTCTTTAAATGTTCAGCCTGCGAGGCCAGCCAGTTCCAGTGGTTGCCGTCATCAGCCATGTACCACTCAAACGCCTGGATCATCAGGGTGTTGTCCGGAGACGGCTGGCCCTCCTGCTGTTCGGGCTGTTCGTTGCTCAGCTCGAGCTCCTTCTCATCTACCAGCTGCTCCGCATGTTCGTGGATCTGTTGCTCCACATCATCATGCGGCAGCGTATCCCAGGCTTCCTGGTGGATCAGGTTGCGTCCTTCCTCCGTACCAGGGTCGGCAACCGGCAGGTCATCCTTGCGTTGTTCGTCCATGGTGCGCCTCCTTTTGTGACCGTGTGCACAAGCATCGAAATGGTAACGCATGCGAATACAAGTGTCAAACGATTCCCAACGTGGCGTGGTATAATGCGTGCAGCAAACAGGAGGTGTCCGGATGCTTGATCAGGTAATGGAAATCGTACGCGAAGCCGCAGGCTTGATGCTGTCGGCCAAACACATCCATCAGGAACGCAAGGACGGGCATGCCAACTT
>JAGVSV010000056.1 GCA_019137115.1 Bacillota bacterium | reverse complement strand
CCGCCAGCCGGGGCAGGCGCACATTGCGCACGATGGTGCGCGCGCCGGACGCGGTGTCGGTAAACAGCGCGCCCAGCACCTGCTGTACCGTCAGCCCCGAGGAGCCCAGCAGCAGCGACATCAAGCCTGTCAGCGCAAGCCCCAGAAGCAGCGCCGCCAGCGCCCACGCCTTGCGCGCGGTGTAGCGGCGGTAGGCGTTCAGGCCGTCGCGCGCGGCGTCATTTCCCCAGCTGGATGCTGCCATAGGTCAGGCCGCCGGCGGCCATCTCGTCAAGCGTACTGCGCCCCAGGAATTCAACCAGGATGCGGGCAGCGGTCTCCTCCAGATCCACATCGGCAAACTGTTCCGGGAACAGCACCTTGCCCGCGTGGTAGGCGTTGATCAGCGCGTAGGAAATGTTGGTGCCTGCGTGGTTAAACGACGGCATCGTATACACCCGCTGCTCCCTGACCGCGCGCAGGCTGTCGAAATAGTCGGGGTTTTTCGCGTACTCGTCGTTGACCAGCCCCATGTTGCCGGGGTCCAGGAAGATCACGTCTGGATCCCACACCACGATTTTTTCAAGATCAGCCTCATAATAGCCGTCCACCTCCGGCATGTCGGCGACGTTGATGGCATGGATCGCGTCAAACGGGCCGAATTGGGAATATGTCCCGGCAAACCCGTGCTGCCCGCTGAAGGTCACCGCGCCGGCATAGGCGGTCAATTTGTCCGCGTCCGGCACATCGCGCGTGCGGGCGCTCAAATCCTCCTTGCAGGCGTCGATATAGGCGAGCAGTCTCTCGCCGCGCTCCAGGGCGCCCACGGTTTGGGCAAATACGCGCACGGCGGCGTAGAAGGTGTCGTTGGCCAGCCCCTTGCTGATGTAGCGCACGGCCACCACCGGGATGTCGGTCTGCCGCTGCAATTCGTCGGCGGCTTCGGCGGAAAAACCGGCCAGGATGACGTCGGGCGCGGCCAAAATCAACTGCTCGGCATAGCCGTTGTTGCTGCCGCTGCCGCCGCCCGCGCCCACGCTGGGCAGCGCGGCCAGCTGTTCCTGATACACCGGGCTGTAATCGCGCAGCACCGTCATGCTGGCGATATCATAGTCCTCGGCCCCCACCAGCATATCCATCACGCCCAGATAGGCCGCGATGCGCGGCGCGCCCGAGCCCAGGCACGCGATGCGCATCACCTGATCCGGAATAACAATTTCCCGCCCCCATACGTCGGTGACGGTGCGTCCGGCTGTGCCTGCCAGCGCGGGTGCCGCGCCCAGCGCCAGCGCGCAGGAAACGAACAGGGCAAGGATGCGTTTCATGAGGTACCTCCGGTGATTTTGTCGATTCCAAGGGTAGCAGATTGCGCGGGGTTCTTCAAACAAAACCCGGCGCGGCTCAGGCAGCGGCGGGCAGGGTCACCGGGATTTGGTTACGCTTCGTCGTCCGACATGATCATCCAGTGGAAGCCGAACTTGTCCTTTACCTGTCCGTACAGGGGGCTGAAGAACGTGGGCTCCATCGGCATCAGGATCTCGCCGTCCCGGGCCAGGCGCTCAAACACCGTGCGCAGGCGGTCCAGGTCATCATGGGAAAAGCTGATCCACACCGACCCGTCGGGCTTTGTGGTTTCGCCGGGCATGTTGTCCGACAGCATGATGTCCCCGGCAAATGTCTTGACGTTGGCGTAGATCACCAGGTCTTCCATGCCCTTTGCCTCTTCCTGGTCGGCCTGGGGCATCTGGGAAAAGTCCATCATGTAGGGCTGTTCGGCGTCAAACACGTTCACATAGTAGTCCGCCACCTCGCGGGCGTTGCCATTGGTGGATAGATATACTCCAACCACAAATATTCCTCCCCGGGCGGGCGGATGCCATGTTGCCCGCCTCCGTTCACCCCGGATGATACCCGCGCAGGGCGCGTCCACACCGCGCGCGCCATTGACACCGCACACCGCCCATCCTATACTAAAACAACAAATATCAGTTCAGCGGGAAAGGATCAGACAATGAACGATTTCAGGCTGTATCAACCCACATACTATGCCTTTGGCAAGGACACACAGCATTTGGCGGGCGAGCTGGTCAAGCGCTTTGGCGGCACCAAGGTGCTGCTGCATTACGGCGGCGGCTCGGTGGTGCGCTCCGGCTTGCTGGATCAGGTCAAAAAATCGCTTGTGAACGAGGGCATCCCGTACCATGAGCTGGGCGGCGCCGTGCCCAACCCGCGCAGCGACCTGGTGTATGAGGGCATCGAACTGTGCCGCAAGGAGGGCATCGACTTTGTGCTGTCCGTGGGCGGTGGCAGCGCGATTGACTCCGGCAAGGCCATCGCGCTGGGCGTGCCGTATGACGGCGATTTCTGGGATTTCTTTTTGGGCAAGGCGGTGCCTACGGACGGCCTGCGCCACGGCTGCGTATTGACGCTGGTGGCCACCGGCACTGAGGGCAGCAACAGCGCGGTGATCATGCACAACGACGGCATGGTCAAGCGCGGCGCCAGCACGGACTTTAACCGCCCGGCGTTCTCCATTTTAAACCCGGAGCTCACGTATACCCTGAACCCCTATCAGACCGCGTGCGGCATTGTGGACATGATGGCCCACATCATGGAGCGGTATTTCACCAACACCAGGGATGTGGACCTGACCGACCGCCTGTGCGAGGGCGCGCTGAAGGCAATCATCACCGCCGCCCCCAAGGTGATGGAAAACCCGCGCGACTATGAAACCCGCGCCACCCTCATGTGGGCGGGCACGATTGCGCACAACGGCTCGCTGGGCGTGGGCCGCCAGGAGGACTGGGGCAGCCACAATATCGAGCACGAGCTCAGCGCGCTGTATGATGTGGCCCACGGGGCCGGCCTGTCGGTGGTGATGCCCAACTGGATCAAGTACGTGATGGACACCAACGTCATGCGCTTTGCGCAGTTCGCCGTGCGCGTGTGGAACTGTGAAATGAACTTTGAAGACCCCAAAGCGACGGCGCTGGAAGGCGTGGCCAAGTTGCAGGCCTTCAACAAGAGCATCGGCATGCCGCTGACCTTTGCCGACATCGGCGCCAGGGAAGAGGACATCCCGCTGATGACTGAAAAGACCCGCAGCGACGCCAAGGGCCTGCAGGGCAATTTCGTTCGCATGACCAAGAAGGACATCGAGGCGATTTTTCGGATGTGCGTGTAAGCGCAGACCGTCGTTTGATGGGGTATCCACAAAGGCCGCGGCGTTGGTGCCGCGGCTTTTGTGTAGGCGATGGGTCAATCCTGTGGTTCCAGCAGGAAGTCCAGGATATTGACCTGCGCGATGCCGTCCTGCTGCATGGGCAGCTCGTCCAGCGTGAGGATGGTTTTGGGGTAGTTGTCCTGTACCGACTTGAGGGGCGCGATTTCCCGCGCGAAGGTGTTCGGGTCCAGCACGCTGGCCGCCACCTGGAAATACCGCCGGTCGCTGCCCATGAACGCGGCAAAATCGATTTCCATGTCGCCCACCTTGCCGACGGACACCTGGTACCCACGGCGCAGCAATTCCAGGTAGACGATGTTTTCCAGCACATGCCCCAGGTCGGACGCGGTGTCGCCCAGCAGCATCCGGCGCAGGCCCAGATCGACCAGATCGTATTTCTCCAGGGATTTCAAATGCTGTTTGCCCTTGATGTTATAGCGCCCGGCTTTGTACAGGATGAATGCCTCCCGCAGCGCCGCACGCCGGTGATCACCTTGATGATATGGGTGCCCTGTGTTTTGCGGAGTTTTTCCAGATATTGCCTGCGCAAGACCATGTCCATCCCTCCAGATAGCGTGAGTATCGCACAAAACAGCCGCTGTGTCCGAAATGTTTAAACTGAACCGTAAAAACTTTGTGATTTCAGTAAGTTTTTAAACTCTACTTTAAAAACTTGCCGTTTCCGGCGACTTCTTAAAATACACCAGTATTTCTTGTCCGATGGCGTGGCTGGCAAATGGCGTTGCTGGCAGCAGAATACAGCACCCACCCAGTCCCTTGTGTGCTATGATACGCGTATGACGCACGAGCTAGAAACCATTGGGAGCCTGCTTGCGCGCGCACGGGATGCGCAGGACCCGGCGCGGCGGTACGCGCTGTTGCTGGAGGCGGAACAGTTGGCCCCCGATGACCTGCAGGTCCAGCGCGCGCTGCTTTTGCACGGGCGTTTGCATGAGCGGGACGGGCGCCGGCTGGATTTCTCGGTGATCCAGTGCTACCTGTTCCACGTCTTCGAGCACCCCGAGCAGCATGACGAGGCCGCGCAGGAGCGCTCGGCGCGGGCGCTGCTGGAGGAGCCAAGGCTGCTCAGGTGCCTGACGCTGGCGCCGGATCCCAAGGCGTTCCTGAACGACTACCTGACCGAACTGGCCGGCGAATACGTGCGCATCTTCATTTTGCCCGACCGCAGCCACGCGCCGTGGGCGTTCGGGCTGGCGCTGCCCAACCGCCGGGGCAGATACATGGCGCGGCCGGCCGCCGACGTGATCCGCAACCTGTTCAGCTGCCCCTGGTACACCATGGCGCAGCAGCGCCTGACCGCGCGCGCATTTTACCAGGCGTACTACCGGGCGATGGACGGCGACGTGCAAGCGCTGGATGAATTGCTGGGCGGCGACCTGTGCCGGAAGCTGGCATGACGGGCAGCGTGCGCAAACCCCGCCCGACAACGCCGCTCGGCACCAAAAAGCGGCTGGAATTGCGCACCGCGCGGCTGGTGCTGTACGGGGGCAGTGTGCTGTTGGGGTTGGTGCCGCCCGCGCTGTCGCTGTGGGACAGCGGGACGTCGCTGGCGCTGATGATGCTCTCGGCGTGGACGGTTCACCTGGCGGCGGCGGTGCTGCTGCCGCTGTATGCCGCGCGGCGCGGCGTCAGCGCATTTGAGGCTTGCTGGCCGCCGGTGGTATGCTATGCAGTGGGCTGGCTGGCGCTGCGCCTGTTGCCGCCCGGCGTGCCGGTGCTGCTGGGGCTGGCGCTGGGCATCCTGGGCGCAAGCGCGGGGCAGGAGTTACACAAGCGCCGTCCGGCGGGGTAGCGGCCAGCAAGCCCCAACCAGGCAGTACGCGCCATGAGCGCGCCGCAACCACCATGTAAACCCCACAAAAAACCAAAGGCAGGTACCATGCGCAGGCTGATTTCCGTAATCATCTCATTGATCCTGATGGCGTCCTTCTACCTGTATGCCGTGATGCGCGAGGACGACGAAACCAAGCGCACCGAGCAATGGGTGGTGGCGGCGGAGCAGGACGCGCTTTCGGCCAACGGGGGCACCGTGTCCACCGAGGGCCGCGCGCTGGCGCGGGTGATGGGCGCAGCCATCCCCCTGCCGCAGACGCTGACCGCCGGGGAAGTGCGCGACGACAGCTGGCACGGGTATTACGCGCGCCGGTTGACCGCCACCGATGGCCAGACCCGGGTGACTGCCGTGCGCCCGTTGAGCGCGGCGCCGCTGATCCGCAAGGACGCGCTCACCTTTGCGCCCGGCGGCCGCAGCCTGTTTGGCTTTCCGCTGCTGGAGGCGCAGGATGATCTAGCGCACTATGCCTTTCTGGTCACCCAGGAAGCGGCGGTGATGATCGAAACGCCGCTTAACCAATTCGAGCCCCTGCTGCAGGGCATGCAGCTGGTTACCAACTAAACGCACAAAGGAGTTGCCATGGCCACGCATCCAAAACGGGGGTTGATCCGCCGGTTCATCCCCTACTACCGCAAGTACATTCATCTTTTGGTCTTTGACCTGATCTGCGCGGTGCTCACCACCGGGTTTGAGCTGGTGTTCCCGCTGATTGTGGGCGAGATCACCGACCGCGCGGTGACCGACGCCAGCACGATCACCGTGGCGTGGCTGACGCGGCTGGGGTTGTTGTACCTGGCGCTGGTGCTGGTGGACGCGGGCGCGAATTATTTTATGCAATCCGGCGGGCACATCATGGGCGCCAAGATTGAAACCGACATGCGCACCGACCTGTTTTCGCATTTGCAGCAGCTGTCGTTTTCGTACTACAACAACACCAAGGTGGGCCAGATCATGGCTCGCATCACCAGCGACCTGTTTGACGTGACGGAGTTTTCGCACCACGGGCCGGAGGAAATCCTAATCTCGCTGATCAAACTCACGGTGTCGTTTGTGATCTTGATGGGCATCAACGTGCCGCTGACGCTGATCATCTTCGCCGTACTGCCGGTCATGCTGCTGACCACCATTTATTTTAACCGCCGGATGCGCGAGGCGTTCAAGGCCAGCCGCTACCAGGTGGGTGAGATCAACGCACAGACTGAGGACACCCTGCTGGGCATGCGCGTGGTGCAGTCCTTTGCCAATGAGCACCTGGAGAACGAAAAGTTTGACAAAAGCAACCAGCGATTCCTGGACTTAAAGCGCATCCAGTACCACTACATGGCCGGGTTCAACAGCACCAACCGGTTTTTGAACGGCACGATGAACATCACCGTTGTCATCGCCGGGGCATATTTCCTGTCCCAGGGGCGCATCACGGCCGGGCAGTTCGCATCCTTCCTTTTGTACATCAACATGCTGCTGGGCTCCATCCGGCAGCTGGTCAACTTCACCGAGCAGTACCAGCGCGGCATCACGGGCATCGAGCGCTTCTTTGAAATCATGGACGCGCCGCTGGAGATACGCGACGAGCCGGACGCCAAACCGCTCAAGGACGTTAAGGGGCACATCCGCCTGGAAAACGTGACGTTCAAATATGCCGACGCTGACGAGCGCGAGGTGCTGCACGATGTCACGCTCAACGTGCCGGCGGGGCAGAGCGTGGCGCTGGTGGGGCCCAGCGGGTCGGGCAAAACCACGCTGTGCAACCTGATCCCCCGATTTTATGATGTCACCTCGGGCCGCATTCTGATCGACGGGCAGGACATCCGCGGCCTGACGCTCAAAAGCCTGCGCGACCACATCGGCATGGTGCAGCAGGATGTGTACCTGTTCTCAGGCTCCGTCAAGGACAACATCACCTACGGCAAGCCCGGCGCCACGATGGATGAGGTGATCGCCGCGGCGGAAAAAGCCGGCGCGCACGGGTTCATCAGCGAGCTGCCCGACGGATACGACACCTACGTGGGCGAGCGCGGCGTCAAGCTGTCCGGCGGTCAGAAGCAGCGCATTTCCATCGCGCGGGTGTTCCTCAAAAACCCGCCCATCCTGCTGCTGGATGAAGCCACCAGCGCGCTGGACAACGAAAACGAGCGCCTGGTGCAGCAATCGCTGGAGGAACTGGCCCGCGGCCGCACCACGCTAACCATCGCGCACCGGCTGACCACGATCCGCGGTGCCGACGTGATCTGGGTGCTGACCGAAAACGGCCTGGAGGAGCACGGCAGCCACGAGGAGCTGATCGCCAAAAAAGGCCTGTATTACCAGCTGTACCAGATGTACGCGTTGACCGCGATGAACGAATAAAGGAGGGGCCACATGGACTTACTTTTCCTGGGCGCGGCGCGGGAGGTGACCGGGTCGGCATTCCTGCTGACGGCGGGCGGCCGGCGCGTGCTGATCGACTGCGGCATGGAGCAGGGGCGCGACACCTATGAAAACCAGAGCCTGCCGGTCAAAGCCTCGCAGGTGGACTGCGTGGTATTAACCCACGCGCACATTGACCACAGCGGCATGGTGCCCTCGCTGGTCAAGGAGGGGTTCAAAGGCCCCATCTACGCCACGCGCGCCACGATCGAACTGTGCGGCATCATGCTGCTGGACTCCGCGCACATCCAGGAGACCGAGGCCGAATGGCGCAACCGCAAGTCCAGGCGCTCCGGCAGCGACGAGTACGTGCCGCTGTATACGCAGCAGGACGCGATCAACACCGTCGCCCAGATGCGGGAGGCCAGCTACACGCAGTACATCGACATTTTGCCCGGGTTCCGCCTGATGATGACTGACGCGGGGCACCTGCTGGGCTCCGCCAGCGCCACCATTGAGGTGAGCGAAAGCGGCGCCACCCGGCGGGTGGTGTTCTCCGGCGACATCGGCAACAAGAACCAGCCGCTGCTCAACGACCCCAAGTACCTGAAGGACGCCGACATCGTGGTGATGGAATCCACCTACGGCGACCGCACCCACGACGAGCGGCCGGACTACATCGGCGACCTGGCTGACGCGCTGCAGACCACCTTTGACCGCGGCGGCAACGTGGTGATCCCCTCGTTTGCGGTGGGCCGCACGCAGGAAATCCTCTATTTTCTGCGCGAGATCAAGCACCGCGGGCTGGTGCGCGGGCACGACGGTTTCCCGGTGTACATGGACAGCCCGCTGGCCATCCGCGCCACCAACATCTTCACCAAAGCCGACGCCAACTTCTTTGACGCCGAGATGAACGCGCTGCTGGACATGGGCATCAACCCCATCTCCTTTGACGGGCTGACGGTCAGCCTGACGGCGGACGAATCCAAGGCCATCAACTTTGAGCGCCGCCCCTGCGTGATCATCTCCGCCTCCGGCATGGCCGAAGCCGGGCGCATCCGCCACCATCTGAAGCACAACCTGTGGCGGCCCGAAAGCACCATCCTGTTCGTGGGTTACCAAAGCGAGGGCACCCTGGGCCGCATCATCCTGGACGGCGCCCAGGAGGTCAAGATCTTTGGTGAAACCATCCAGGTGCTGGCGCAGGTGCGGGCGCTCAAGGCGTTGAGCGGTCATGCCGACCGCGCGGGCCTGAAGGAATGGGCGGACAGCTTTGACCCCAGACCGCGCAAGTTCTACTTGGTGCACGGGGATGAAAGCGCCGCGCTGTCGTTTGCCCAGCTGCTGGAAAGCGAGGGCAACCTGGTCGAGGTGCCGTACAGTGGAGACCGGTGGGATCTGATCAACGACTACCAGATCCAGCAGGGGCCGCGCACGCGCGCCGGCGATGAAAAACCCGCCGTGGCATCCGCCGATGAGGACCGGGACGACGGCAAGCGCGCCGACGCCAGGGACGACAGCGGCCGGTTAATGCCGCGCAAGGACCGCGCGCCCCGCCAGCCCGCCCCCTCGGTGGCCACCGCCGACAAGCAGCTGGACGACGCGCTCAACCGCCTGCGCAACCTGATCCATCAGGGACAGGGCTGGAGCAATGGCATCAAAAAGCAGCTGGCCGAGCAGATCCACAAGCTGGTCAGCAAGTGGGAGTAATATGAGCACACCCGATTTCGCAACCGATCTGTTAAAGCGCGCCAACATCCCGCTGCCGGACGAGATCCTTTCGGCGAGGGAAGCCGGGGACTGGGCGCTTGCCGAAGCGATCATCGCAGGCTGGCTTTCACGCGACCTACCCGACTGCCTGCGCGAACGGCTGGAGCTGGAGCGGTATTACCTGGCTCACATGCGCGGCGAATATCTGCTGAACACGGCGGCGCTGGCCGCCGCGCTCAAGGCGCGCATCCCGGACTTTGACGAGGCGAACGTGCGCGATCTTCTGGCATCCGGCTGGCTGGACACGCGCATGGTGGACGGCGAGCGCCGCTTCCATGAGGACAGCGCGGCATCGCTGCTCAAAGCCAACGCGGAACTGGCCAGGCGCGCGGGGCAGGCGTTTTCCCCGGCGTCCGACGTGCTGGACCCGGTTATCGCGAAGATCAGGCAGCGGGGCGAGCTGTCCATGGCGCTGCATCTGCGGGCCACGCTGTCCATCCGCGACCACGTGTTCACGCCTGGCGAAACCTACCGCGTGCACCTGCCGCTGCCCACGCCGACCATGCAGCAGGGGGACGTCCACATCCTGGACATCCGGCCCAACCCCAAGCACGTCGCGCGGGAAAGTGCGCCCCAGCGCACCGCGTTCTTTGAGGAAACGCTGGCAAATAACGCGCCGTTTACAGCGGAGTACCGCTACCGCTGGCACTGCGCGTACGCTGATGTATGGGACGGAGAGCCGTTCGTGGCCTATCCGGACGCCCCGCCGCCCACCGAGCACGACCTCAAGGAGTGCCTGCCGCACATCGCGTTCACGCCGTACCTCAAGCAGTTGGCGCTGGAAGTGCGCGGCGACGAGGTAATCCCCATCCGCATCGTCCGGCGCATCTATGACTTCATCACCTCGCGCGTGCGGTACGCCTATGTGCGCGCCTACCGGCTGATTGAAAACGGCGCCGAATACGCCGCCACCAACCTGCGCGGCGACTGCGGCCTGCAGGCGCTGCTGTTTATCACGCTGTGCCGCATCCTGGGCATACCGGCGCGCTGGGAGTCCGGCTTGATGGCCGACCCCACCTACATCGGCAGCCATGACTGGGCGCAGTTCTACACCGAAGCCTGGGGCTGGCTGCCGGCGGACTGCTCGTTTGGCGGGGCCGCCTACCGCAAGGACAACCCGGAACGCCGCCGTTTTTACCTGGGCAACCTGGACCCCTGGCGCATGACGTCCAACACCGCCTACTTTGCGCCCTTCCAGCCCCCGTGCCTCCACCCGCGCAACGACCCCTACGACAGCCAGCGCGGCGAGGTGGAAACGCAGGAACGGGCGCTGTCAGCAGGCGAAGTGGCCACGCGGTTTGAGATGGTTTCGTATACCGAAGCATAGCGACGCGCGATATTCCACCCGATAACTTATACAACGCCAAGGAGGTATTTCCATGATACTGGACGGACATATCCACCTGTCAGAAGGCGCGCCGGAACCCAACAAACTGGCCGAACGCCTTGCGCAAGCCGGCGTGGACGGGGGAACCCTGATCTCCCTGCCGCCGGAATGCTTTGCCCACCGCGCAAAGCCGCAGACGTTGGAGCAGCGCCTGAACAACGTGCTTGAATGGAATCGCGGCCACGACCACTGGTTCCCCTTCTACTGGATTGACCCGACTGAAAAGGACGCTGTTGCGCAGGTGGATGCCGCGCATCAAGCCGGCGTCGCGGGCTTTAAGGTGATCTGCTCGCACCACGATCCGTGCGACGAACGCGCCATGCCGGTCTATGCGCGCATCGCGCACCACCAAAAGCCGCTGCTGTTCCATTCCGGCATCCTGTGGGATGGCCAGCCGTCCTCCATGCATAACCGCCCGGCGGGCTGGGAAGGCCTGCTGACGGTGCCCGGCCTGCGCTTCGCACTGGCGCACATCTCCTGGCCCTGGGTGGACGAATGCCTGGCGGTGTACGGCAAGTTCCAGAACGCGCTGTCCTCCAGGCCCGACATCGGCGTGGAAATGTTCATCGACATCACCCCCGGCACCCCGCCGATCTACCGCCGCGAGGCGCTGACCAAACTCCACACCATCGGCTATGACGTGCGCGAAAACATCCTGTTCGGCTCGGACTGCACGGCGCCGGACTACAACGTGCAGTGGGCCAACGAAACCCGCGCCCGGGACGACGCGATCTACCGCGAGCTGGGCCTCGATGCCTCTACGGTCGCGCTGACCTACGGCGGCAACTTGCTGCGCTTCCTGGGCAAAACCCAACGCACCGCCGCGCAGAAACAGCTGGTACCGGGGCAGTAGAGGGTTAAGGGGACAAGCGCGGCGGGAAAGGCGTAAAGGCCGCTGGTCCCGGGGCAGCAGGGAGTAACCGGATGCGCAGGCGCGGCCAGAGATGCGCATAAGCGTCGGGGGTTCGTTGCCCAGGTGTGTACACAGGCGTATCTCTACCCAGGTGTGGCTTTCCCTCCTGCCGCCAACCATTTGCGAAAAACCCGTACAGAGGTACTGCTCGATTGCAGCACCCCCGTATTTCCCCGCCCGGTTATGGGATTGCCATACCGCCGCCAAACCAACTGTGGCAACGCCGTGGGACTGTTGCTCGATTGCGGCAACCCCAGCCCCATGCTACAATATCCCGGCATGCTCCCGTAGCTCAGGGGATAGAGCACTCGCCTCCTAAGCGAGTGGCCGTGCGTTCGAATCGCACCGGGAGTGCCACCATGCCGCGAAGTTCGTTGCTTCGCGGTTCTTTTATGGGCAAACCAATGTGTGCATTCCCCTAACTAGTTGCCCATCAGGTAAGCGCCAACGGCATAATCATCCGCGTTCGCCCTGTTTACATGAACCTTGACCTTGAGGATGTTGTTAACACCGCGTCCGCTTGAAGCGGCGAAAAGGTCGTGACCTTTTCTTACACTCAGCAAACCGCTTGACACTTCCCGTGTCTTTCCGGTTTCGTCCACATACTCACACAACAAATAAAACGTTCTGATGCCGCTGATTTTGAAGCCGGCAAACCCATCTCTTACCTCCAACGTCCTAGCCACATAACATAGGCCAGTGCTTCTCAATTTATCAAGCCTGCCTCTGCAGTTGCGGACATACAAAAGCATCCCCAACCCTGCCAACAGAAAACCACAGGCAAGCAAGGCCACCGAAAGAAAATCAGACCAGTTTCCCCTGGACATGACCGTAATAGTTACAAACGTGACAGCACCCACAAGCGCGCTCAGATTTCCAGCAATCTCATACGGGCTATTCACTGCTTTCATTGCTCTCCATTTCGTACATCGTGCAAATCCATGTGCCCGACACCTGCTTCGTTCGACATTTTTCGTGATCATTTCTCTTTGGGGATACGCAACACTGATCCGCGAAAATGGAATTCTGTCAAGTTTGGGGATAGCTCTGATTTGACAGCATCAGGGAATTGCAGTATATTTATCCACAAAGACGCACATGATGAGGTGGATTTGGATGTTCCGCCCGATCTCCAGGCGGCTGGAGGAATGGTCGCGCTTTATGGATGTTTCATCGCCGGGACATATCATGGTCGTCCTGCTACACAACGACAATCCACCACGGCCCTGACCATATCCGGATCTGGAATCCGAGCGGATCGACTGGGCGCTGCGGATTTATGAGCGCGACCTAAATCGGGTGTTCTGGCTGGACGATGACAGCATCCCTGTGCTGTTGCCCTATACGGGTACGGAAGCATTCGCCGAGGCATTTGGCTGTCCGGTGCATGACCCCGGCGACGACATGCCTTATGCAAGGCCCCTGATTCACGACGTGCGCGAGATTGCCGGTCTTGCCGAGCCAACACCGGATGCAGCGCCGATTGCGCGTATCATCGAGATCGCACAGTGTTTGCGCAAACGCGGCGGTTCGGATGGGCTGATGCAGTTGCCCGACGTTCAGAGCCCAGTTGATATTGCTGCATTGGTCATGGAGAAGAGTGAGTTTCTGATTGCAATGCTCACCGATTGGTTAGGCAGGCAAGGCATTGTGACGGAGGTGTACAGTGAAGAGCAAGGCACTGCTAAAGCAGCCTGGGTTCCGGTTGTTCCTGATGATCCTTCCGCTTCTGGTCATCGTTTTTCTGTTTTCCTATCTGCCGTTACAGGGGTGGATTTATGCCCTGTACAACTATAAGCCCGGGCGACCGTTGTTCAGTTGCGAATATGTGGGCCTCCGCAACTTCACCCGCATGTTTGTGGACAAATACTCCACGCAGGACATTGTACGCGTTATGCGCAATACTTTCGCGATGAGTTTCCTGGGCATACTGACCTCGCCGCTGCCGCTTATATTCGCCGTGCTTCTATCCGAAATCCGGTGGGTTCGTTTCCGCAAGACGATTCAGACGGTCACTACAATCCCAAACTTCCTGAGCTGGGTACTGGTGTACTCCATCGCGTATGCCATGTTTTCAGTCAACGACGGCTTCGTAAACCGAGCGCTCATGAGGCTGGGTCTCATCGATGAGGGAATCAATTTCCTTGCGTCCAGTTCCCATGTGTGGCTAACGATGCTTGGATATGGCATATGGAAGGGGCTAGGCTGGAGTGCGATCATCTACATGGCGGCATTATCCAGCATTGACCAGGAACAGTATGAAGCGGCCGAGGTGGATGGAGCGTCCAGGCTGCAGCGCATCCGCTACATTACGGTTCCTGGGCTGATGCCCACCTTTTTTGTGCTGTTGTTGCTGTCCATCGCCAATTTGATCAACAACGGTATGGAGCAGTATTATGTGTTCCAGAACGCCATGAACAAGGATTACATTGAAGTGCTCGACCTGTACGTGTACAATCAGGGCATGGTTGGCTTCAACTACTCCTTTGCGACAGCCGTGAGCATTCTTAAATCGTTTGTCAGTATCACACTGTTGTTCGTGGCAAACAGCGCGTCCAAGCTGATACGCGGTGACTCCATCTTTTGATGTCTGACGGGAGGGGGGCGAGTTTTTGAAGACGCGGAAATCCACCGGGGAGGTGTTGTTCAACTGGATCAACATACTCTTGTTCAGTCTGTTTGCGCTGATATGCGTGTTTCCTTTCTACTACTTGTTCATCAATACCATCAGCGATAACTCGCTGGTCTCCAAGGGCCAGATCATCTTTTTGCCCAAGGGGATTCATTTTGACAACTACGTGGAAATCCTAAAAATAAAAGGCCTGAGCAATGCAGCGGCAATCTCTATCGCCCGAACCGTGATCGGCACCTTGCTGACGCTGGTAGGGACATCTTTTCTGGGGTACGCGCTGGGCAAGCGGGAGCTGTGGCACAGGAAGCTCTGGTACCGGTTTGTTATCGTCACCATGTATTTCAACGCCGGCATCATCCCATGGTATATTAATATGAAGATGCTGCGCATGACCGATAATTTCCTGGCTTACGTGGTGCCGAGCATCGTGTCACCCTTTTCCATGATCCTGTTCAAGACGTATGTGGAGAGTATTCCCGCATCACTGGAGGAATCCGCCGATCTGGACGGCGCAGGATACATTACAAAGTTCGTCCTGCTGATCGTGCCACTGAGCACACCGATCATCGCCACCGTTGCGGTGTTCAGCGCCGTGGGACAATGGAACTCCTTCATGGACACATTGTTCCTGATGAGCGACTCCAGGCTGTTTTCCCTGCAGTACATGCTGTACCAGTATATGCATGAAGCCAACGCGCTGGCTGAAAGCCTGCGCCAAGCCATGTCCCAGGGCGGCGTTGTGGCTGACGTCACAAAGTTACTGACGCCAACGTCCATCAAAATGACGGTGACTATGGCAGTCGTGCTACCCATATTGTTGGTGTATCCGTTCCTGCAGCGCTACTTTGTCAAAGGAATCATGATCGGCGCTGTCAAAGGGTAGGTTGATCAAAAGGGGCGCGGCCCCTTTCAATAAAAGGAGGGTTCTCTATGAAACGGTTTCTGTCGGTGCTTGTGTCAGGCATACTCCTCTCGACCATCCTGTTCGGGCTTGTGGGCACAGCTTTTGCAGGAGAGGAAACGATCACCCTGAAGGTGTTCTCCATGCCAGCCAATACTTCTGGCATTCTGGAAGGATGGACGGCGGATATCCTCAAGAAGCGCCTGGGCATTGCAATTGACATCCTGCCCAGCGGCGACCAGGGCGAGCAAAAGCTGCAGGCGCTCATGGCCAGCGGTGACCTGCCGGATATCGTCGTGTTCAAGGAGAATACGCAAGTCATCAACGCGGTTGCCGGCGACATGCTCCTGGCGTTTGATGATTACAAGGACATGCTGCCCAATGTGTACAGGTACGCGCCCAATGCCGTCAAGTACTATGCTGAGAATGTCAGCGATGGCAAAGGCAAAGCCTATTCG
>JAGVSV010000243.1 GCA_019137115.1 Bacillota bacterium | reverse complement strand
TTGCTTTGCTTTGCTTTGCTTTGCTTTGCTTTGTGTTGCTTGTGTTACTTGCGTTCCTTTGTTACCTGCTCAGCCCGGCGGAGGCCAGTTCCACCATGCCCAGGCGCGCCGTGGTTTCGGCGGTCAGCGCGGTCAGGTTCCGGGTGGCGACGACACCCTTGATGTTGAAGTCCACGTCCTTGCGAACCGAGCGCTGGTGCAGCGTGTCCGCGGCGGCTTGCTGGTAGGCTTTCGAGGTGATGAAGTCCAGGAACAGCTTGGCGTTCTCAACATTCTGCGCGCCGTTCAGGATACCGGCGTAGGATGCGCCCATCGCCGCGCCTTCGGTGGCGTAGATGATCTCCACGTTCTTTGCGCTCTGCTTGCGCTCAATCGCCTTTTCTTCGTTCACGATGCCCACCGCGTACTGCCCCGCGGTCACCGCGTTAAGCACGAAGGAGGGAGCAGACGCCGCCACGTTCACCGACTTGGCCAGGCTGTTGACAAACGCTGCCTGCTCGCTCACCGGGGAAGACTTGGCCGGATCCATGTACGCAACGGCACCCGCCAGCTTCGCGTCCTTGAGGGATTCCCAGCCCACAACGTTCACGCCCAGCGACTTGGCAACGTCCTTGTTCACGATCAGCGCGCTGACATGCAGCTGGATCGGGGTGAAGGCCGCGCCTGCAACATACTGATCATGCAGTTGGTTGGCGTTCTTGGTGGCGTATTCGGCAAACAGGTTGGCGGAAGCGGTGAAGGCGTTCAGGCCGCCGCCCAGCACAACGTCGCCCTGGGCGTTGCCCGACTCGGACTGCGCGCGGGCAAACACGTCGTTGGCGTTGGCGGCAAACACGTCCACCTTGATCCCCGGGTACTTGTCGTTGAACATATCCACCATCATGTCCAGCTGCACGGCTGGCAGGGACGAATACAGCATCAGTCTGCTTGTTGATTCTGCGGATACCACGGCGGGCACAAAGGCGGTCAGCAGGACGCTCAGGAGCAGCATGGTGGCGAGATGCTTTTTCATGGGATTCTTCCTTCCGATTCTTCCGGTGATTGACCGTGTTCTTGTTCTCAGAGCCCGGGAGTTTTCCCTCGACTGATTGGAGTATACTCCCGCTTTCCCCACTTGTAAACACCTAAGCACAGTAAGATGCCATTTCTTTTCAATCTTTTTCGTTTGGTGGTGGTTTTTCGTGCCATATCATACATCCTGGCAGTATTGTTTCTGCTCCCAAGCAAAAATCTTGCTATTTCTCCGCTCCTGTGATATATTTCTGTCAGCCTGATGGGGATGAGAAGGGGTGCGCACCATTGGAGAGAAACGCCAACGGTTTGACGATTGCAGATGTAGCGAATGAAGCGGGATGCTCGGTTGCGACAGCATCGCGCGTATTGAGCGCCAGCAAGTACCCGGTCAGCGCGCAGATGCGCGCGCGGATCCTGGAGGCGGCAGCCAAGCTGGGCTATTCCGCCAACCTGAAGAAGCGGATGCTGGTGACGGACCAGAATCCTTTCCTCGGCGTTATCGTGCCCACGCTGCAGAACCCCGGGTACCAGCAGTTCGTCACGGGGATTGAGCAGGTGGCCAACCGGGAGGGACACGCCACGTTTGTGATGAACTCCCACCGCAGCCCGGTACTGGAGCGGCAGCTGATCAACAGCCTGATCCAGAAGAAGATCGGATCGCTTTTATTAATGTCGGTGGATGAATCGGACGACTCCTTGCGGCACTATCTGGACCTGGGCGGATTTGCGTGTGTGTTTGAGTCCAATTTCCCGGATCATCAGGATGTGCTGAACGCCAAGGTAAACCGGTTTGAGGCGGGAAGGATCGCCACGGAGTATCTGCTCTCCCAGGGGCACCGGGCGATTGCGATTGTGACCACGCCGCTCAAGCACTTCCAGAGCCGCCGGCTGACGCTGGACGGGTGCCGGTTTGCGATTGAGAAACACGCGCTGCCGTTTTCCTCGGCGAACATCTTCATGGCGTCGGACGAAGCGGAGTCGGTCAACGGCTTGTATGAGCTGGAGGCAGGATTTGAGCTGGCGGAAAAGGTGCTGCAGCACCCGAACCGCTACACCGGCATCGTGTGCCAGAACGATATGTTGGCGTTTGGCGTGATGTCCGGACTGGTGGCGGCAGGCGCGCACGTGCCCAACAACATCTCGGTGGTGGGCATTGACAACATCCCCTACTACAACATGTGCCACCCGCGCTTAACCACCGTGGACACCTTTGCCAGCATGCTCGCCCAGCGCGCCGCCCAGCTGATCGTGCGCCTGGACGACGACCGCGACAACCACCACACCCCGCTGTCCATGAAACCGGAGCTGGTGATCCGGGATTCGGTCAGGAGGATTGGGTAGGGGCGGAGAGGGCACCGAACGCGCCCTTCCCGACCTGAACCTTCTATACAGAATCAAGTCAAAATGAAGCACCCCCACCATGACGCGTGTCACGGCAGGGGTGCTTTGTTTGGCGCCCAACGGCAAAGGAGCCCGCTCGCTACGGCGGGCTCCCCATGCGTCAGGTTATTTCATCGCCTGGGTGTAGGTGTCGGTGTAGATCTCCAGGTAGCGGTCGGCGCCAAAGCGCTTCAGCTCTTCCTTATAGGCGTCCCAGCCATTGTCCAGGTCGCGGTCGCCGATAATGAACTGTACGGTGGCCTTCCTTACAAAGTCTTTCAGGTTGGTCTTAATCTCGTTGAACTCGTCGGATACATCGGTGCTGACAAACAAGGTGGCGGGCAGCCGCTCGGGGTTGACGTACTCCATCAGCGGCACGGTGTCCAGCGTGATGCGCTGTTCATAGTTGGCCGGGTCATAGATGTCGTCCACCGCCGGCAGCATCGACAGGCGCAGCGCAGCAAGGTCGGCCTGCGGGCCGTTGCCAAAGCCATAGGCCTCGTTCTCCTCCTGGGCTTCGGGGTTCTTTTCGGTCGCGTCGAGCCTTATGTACTTGGCCGGATCGCCAAAGATGTCCTTGGTGCCTTCGGGCGCGTAAATCCAGCCCACGCCTTCCTTGCCCCACTGCTTGACAACGGTGACATACTCGGACAGCTGGTAATCCAGCCAGCGGAACGCGGCTTCCGGATACTCACAGGTGTCGGTAATGACGCCCATAAAGCCCTGCACTTCGCCCTCATTAGCGTTCTGCGGCTGGCGCTGGAAGCCGTCCGGCCCCTTCAGTGGCATCATGATTTTGGCGTTCTCGTACTCGTAGCGGTTGGTGTTCTGCACGCCCATGCCCACGTGGTCGCAGGTGAAAGCGCCCACGAGCGGCGGGTCCTGGCGGATGGTCTGCGCCATGATATCCTCGTTTTGGGCAAACGCAGCTTTGTCGATCAGCCCTTCATCGTACAGGCTCTTGATGTAGCGCAGGCCCTCGCGGTACGCGTCCTTGTCGGGCGCGAACTTGACCTCGCCATCCTCCAGATACAGCCAGAAGTCGGGCTTAACCGGCAGGAAGGACCAGCCCAGCAGCGCGTACTCCAGCATGGTGTTCCATGTGGTGGCACCCGTCAGACCGATTTCATCCGCCTTGCCGTTGCCATTGGGGTCGCCGGCGACAAACTGCTTGAGCACCTCACGGAATTCCTCCGTGGTGGTGGGCATTTCCAGGTTCAGCTTGTCCAGCCAGTCCTGGCGGATGTACACCTTGGGGTACGCCATGCAATGGTAGCACTCCGAAAAGCGCGCCACACCGTAGATCGCGCCGTCCGGCGAGGTGGAGGTCACACGGAACACGTCGTTGTATTCAAACACGCGCTTGATCTCGGTGCCGTATTCCTCAATGAACGGCTCGATGTTGACCAGGATGCCTTCCTTGACGCCAAACTGCATGATGTCGGATTTGTTGAAAATGGCCGACCAGTTGGTCAGGAAAATGTCGGGGAAGTCGCCGCTGGCCAATAGCAGATTGCGCTTTTGCAGCGCGTCAGCGCCCGGAGATGGGATAATGGTGACATAAACGTTGGTCTTCTCCGCCGTTTCCGCCAGCCAGCCATTGGTCGACCAGTCGGTCCTCGCCAGAGGCGGCCGCCGGCACCAGCAGCGCGGCGATGAGGGCCAGAATGAGCAACCGTTTCATAGAAATGCCTCCTTCTTATTCAATGCCCTTCAGGCATCAGGGTCAGCCTTTGATGGCACCAATCATGATGCCGGACACGAAATACTTCTGCACAAACGGGTAGAGGAGCGCGACAGGCACCGTAGCCACAACGATCGTGGAATATTGCAGTAGATACCGGAGGCGCTGCTGTTCCAGCTGCTTGGTTACGTCCATGGAAATGCCTGCCGTATCGTCCTGGATCAGGATATCGCGCAGCACCAGCTGCAGCGGGTAGAGCGCGTTGTCATTCAGGTAGATCAAGGCGTTGAAATAGGTGTTCCAGTGGCCGACCGCATACAGCAACACGTTGACCGCGATGATGGGCACGCTTAATGGAATCGCGATCTTCCACAGAAAGCGGAAGTCGTCACAGCCATCAATGTTGGCGCTTTCGAGCATCTCGCCGGGGATGTTGCTTTGGAAATAGGTGCGCGTGATGATCACGTTCCACACGGACATGGCGTTGGGCAACAGCATCGACCAGCGGGTGTTGAGGATGCCGATGTTTTTGACCAGCAGATAAAGCGGGATCATGCCGCCGCTGAACAGCATCGTAAACGCAAACAGGAACATAACCGGGTTGCGAATTTTCAGGTCCCTGCGTGACAGGGGGTACGCAGCCAGGATCGTCAGCACCACGTTGATGACCGTGCCCGCCCCAGCGTATATGAGCGTGTTCTGAAATCCGGTGACCAGCATCTTGTGCTCCAGTACCATCTTGTACCCGCGGATGTTGAACTCCACCGGCCAGAGGAACACCTGCCCGGCCATCAGCGCGTCTGGCGAGGAAAACGACGCCGCCACCACGAAGATCATCGGCACCAGGATCACCACACTGATCAGGATGGTCAGGGTATAAACCAGCACCATATACAGGTGATCGGTGGGGGTCCTGTACAGTTTGACAGCAGAACGGTTTGACATGCTCCTCACCTCCTTAGAACAGGCTGGTATTGCCGACGCGCGCGGCAAACTGGTTCGCCAGCACGATCAGCACCAGGTTAACGATGGAGTTGAGCAGCCCGACCGCCGACGCGTAGGAATACTGGAACTGTGTCAAGCCGCGCTTGTACACAAAGGTGGAGATGATCTCCGACACATCCAGGTTGATCGGGTTTTGCATCAGGAAGACCTTTTCAAACCCGATGCTCATGATGCTGCCCATGGCGAGGATCAACTGGATGATGATCGTGGGCATGATGGTGGGCAGATCGATGTACCACACGCGGCGGAAACGGCCGGCGCCATCAATGACCGCGGCTTCCACGTTGGATTGATCCACGCCGGCCAGCGCCGCGATGTAGATAACAGCGCCATAGCCCGTGGATTGCCACACGCCCGACCACACGTACATGTGACGGAATATCTTGGGCTCGCCCATGAAGTTGACCGCTGTGCCGCCCATGCGCTCAACCACCGCGTTGACAAACCCTGCCCTTAACGAGAAGAAATTCATCATCATGCCCACCATGACCACGGTGGAAATGAAGTACGGCAGATAGGTGATCATCTGCACACTTTTGCGGTAGCGCGCGCTGGAAGCTTCGTTGATGGCAAGCGCCAGCAAAATGGGCATGGGGAAGGTGGCCAGCAGACTATAGCCACTCAGGATTATTGTGTTGCGCAGCAGCAGCTCGAAGTTGGGCGTGTTCAGAAAGTTGGTGAAGTGCCTGAGCCCTACCCAGGGGCTGCCCCAGATGCCTTTGCGGATCTGGAAATCCTTGAACGCGATGGACGCGCCGCCCATAGGCACATAGGCAAACAGGATGATATACGCCACCGGCAGCAGCAGCATCAGATAGAGCTGCCAGTGCGTGCGGAAATCATACCAGTATGTGTCCCGGCTTCGCCTGCGTTTGGGCAGCGATTGGTTCATTAATATCACCTTCGCATCCATTGTGGCATTTGGTTGCTTCGTTTATGAACGAAATATAGCACGCCAGCAAACGGCTGTCAAGCAAATGTCAAGCCTTGTGGGTATACTCCCATTGACCACACGCAAGGAGGACAATATGCAGGAACCGGTATTGTTAACTTACAATCTGGAGGACGCGCAGGCGCAGCAGGTGGAGGCGCTGGCGCGGTCGCT
>JAGVSV010000004.1 GCA_019137115.1 Bacillota bacterium | reverse complement strand
CCGTCAATTCTGTGTCATAGGTGAACGTGTGCGCGGCATAGAATGGGTTGCCCTTGTCCGCCGGCACATCCTGCCAGAAAATGCCGTAGGCGTACGGCTTTGACTCCGCCCGGGGCAGGTTGTTGGGGATGACCAGCCTGACGCCCGGGTACGCCGCCATTTCGTACCCCGCCACGTTCTCACGGAACAGGTGCACGGTAAAATTCTTGCACACATAGATGTCGCCGGAATAGTGCGCGCGCTGGGCGCGGCCTTTGGCCTGCGTGAACAGCTTCTCCGCCAGCGTGATCATGCCGTCGATCAGCTCCGCCCTGGCTGCGCCTGCCGTCGCCTCGTCAACCTGCGGTTCGGGCGTTGCCTCCGCTGACGGAGGCGCCTGCGACACGGCAGACGTGGCCTGGGGCAGCACGTCAAGCATGGACACCTCTTCATCGCCCAACGCCATCGGCGCGCACAACAAGCACGCGATCACCCACCAAACCAATCCCCTGCGCATCCCAAACCCTCTCTTCATGGACAGACACCGCTGCGCTACCATTGTACACCAAGCGCGGGGATCGGCAACCCGCCCCAAAAGGTCGTGGCAGGCGCATGGCTCGGGATAGCCGATCCTGGATTTCGTGTCGGCCCATGTCGTCATGCCTGTCTGGACAGACAACAAAGAGCAGTTGGACGAACGCTTTGTGTTGGCGCTACATCAGCACCGGGAAGGCATGTACCGGGTGGCATATGCCATGCTTCGGAACGTTTGCGACGCGCAGGACGCGGTATCATTGGCCACCGAGAAAGCGTACGGCGGTTTGCGCGGCCTGCGCGACGGCGGACGGCATCAACTGGCGCACGCTGGATGGCTGTACGGTGGCCGGGGAACCCGTGAACCCCGTGGGAACGGGCGGGCCTGTCGCCGGGCCCCTGCCCGGCGAGGTGTTGACCCTGGCCCAGTTTGACCTGAAAGGCCTGCAGCTTAAGGACACGTTCACCGTTTTGCTGCCGATCCGCTGGATGGAACCTGACAGCGAAATGGCGTTCACCCTCTCAGCGGTGGAGCTGCCGGGTGTTTTCAGCCTGCCCGTGCCGCCTGCGGTTCGATGGACGGACAGAACGATGACGATCACCAGGATCACCTGGTCGCCCATCAGCGTCTATATTGACGCACAAATCGAGGTGGATCCAGGTGTGCCGGAATCCGTCTGCCACGAAATCCTGTGGCGGTGGACCCTGGAAGCGCAGCTGGATGACGCCTATTTCGCCGAACTCAAAGGCCTTGTGTCGGGTGATTTTATCTAGAGAAACACCGTCATCGGCATAGACTATGACCTGCGGGAGCTTGCGCGCAAACGGGGCACCCTGCGGTGGGCGGACATGGATTTTGATCCGCTGAGCATCAGCCTTGAGCCCGGCATGGAAAGGATGTACCCGTTTGGCTTACGCTACGCCCTGGCCCTGCGCAGGGCCAGGGACCCGGATGCCGCGGCCCGGGTGGCCGCCGCGATCAGCCAGGCGGATTGGGCGCAAATGGACGGGCCTGTTCTGTTTCAGGATGACCAGCCGATCCTGTCTGACAATGTGATGGAAAACCTGCGCACCATGCAGGAGGTAGCCAAGCAGATTCAGGGCCAGATCCAAAACGCCAAAGGAGCCGAAAAGACAAATCTCTCCCTGCAGCTGGCAGAACTGGAGCAACGAATCGCCGAATCGGAGAAGGACAAGTACCTTGCCACCATGGAAGAGGTGGAAGCCTACCGGCGCGATGTGCTGCCGTTCCTGCGCCCCAGCCAGCCTTCCCTTATCTATGACTGGGATAACATGGAGGACCAGACCTTCTCGCGGCTTTTCCGGCAGTTCACGGGCGGCACCCTGTCCGCTGAGCAGTTCATCGCCGAAGCGGACAGGGTGTTGCGGCTGATGGAGCGGGAGGGGCAGTAGCGGATCGTCTGATGGCGCGGGGCAGGCTGTCCTGTCTGCCACCGCGCCCCCAAAACAGCAGCAGGGGAAGGCATTGCCTTCCCCTGCATCGCTTGCTCACGCAAAAGCGCTTGATCGCTTAGTACATTCCGCCGCCCATGCCGCCGCCGCCCGCGGGCATCGCCGGTTCCGGCGCGGGGATGTCGGTGACCAGGCTCTCGGTGGTCAGGATCATGGCGGCCACGCTGGCCGCGTTCTGCAAGGCATAGCGCGTGACCTTGGTCGGGTCGATGATGCCGCGCTCGATCATGTCGACATAGTCGCCCTTGAGCACGTCATAGCCGTAGCCCACCTTCTTGGAGCGCTTGATGGTGTCGATGATGATGCTGCCCTCGACGCCGCCGTTGGTGGCGATCTGGCGGATGGGTTCCTCCATCGCGCGCAGGACGATCTGCATGCCGGTGCGCTCGTCGCCGGAAGCCTTCTTCATTTCCTCGGCCACCTTGACGGTCGCGTCCAGCAGGGCCACGCCGCCGCCGGGCACGATGCCCTCTTCCACGGCCGCGCGGGTCGCCGCCAGGGCGTCCTCGATGCGCATCTTGCGCTCTTTCATTTCCACTTCGGTCGCGGCGCCCACCTGCAGCACGGCCACGCCGCCTGCCAGCTTGGCCAGCCGCTCCTGCAGCTTCTCGCGGTCATAATCGCTGGTGGTGTCCTCGATCTGCGTCTTGATGTTCGCGATGCGGGCATGGATCTCTTCTTTGCTGCCGGCGCCGTCGATGATGGTGGTGTTTTCCTTGTCCACCTTGACGGTGCGGGCCTGGCCCAGCATGTCCAGCTTGGTTTCCTTCAGGTCCAGGCCGAGCTCCTCGGAGACCACCTGGCCGCCGGTGAGGATCGCGATGTCTCGCAGCATTTCCTTGCGGCGGTCGCCAAAGCCGGGCGCCTTGACCGCAACGCAGGTGAACGTGCCGCGCAGCTTGTTGACCACCAGGGTGGCCAGCGCTTCGCCTTCGACGTCCTCGGCGATGATCAGCAGCTTCTTGCCGGTCTGCACAACCTGCTCCAGAATGGGCAGGATTTCCTGGATGGAGCTGATCTTCTTTTCGGTGATCAGGATCAGCGGATCCTCCAGCACGGCTTCCATCTTGTCGGAATCCGTGACCATGTAGGCGGAGGCGTAGCCGCGGTCAAACTGCATGCCTTCCACGGTGGTCATCTCGGTCTTCATGGTTTTGGACTCTTCCACCGTGATGACGCCGTCCTTGCCGACCACGTCCATGGCGTTGGAGATCAGCGTGCCGACTTCCTCATCGCCGGCGGAAATGGAGGCCACCTGCGCGATCGCGTTCTGGCTGCTGATCGGGCGGGACAGCTCCTGCAGGGCATCCACGGCCACGTTGGTGGCGTGCTCGATGCCGCGCTTCAAAATAATGGGGTTGGCACCCGCGGCCAGGTTCTTCAGGCCTTCGCGCACGATGGCCTGCGCCAAAAGGGTCGCGGTGGTGGTGCCGTCGCCGGCCACGTCGTTGGTCTTGGTGGCGACTTCTTTGATCAGCTGCGCGCCCATGTTTTCAAAGGCGTCTTCCAGCTCGATTTCCTTGGCGATGGTCACGCCGTCATTGGTGATGGTGGGGGCGCCGTACTTCTTGTCCAGCACCACGTTGCGGCCCTTGGGGCCCAGGGTAATCTTGACGGTGTCGGCCAGCGTGTTCAGGCCCTTTTCCAGCGCCTTGCGCGCGTCCTCGCCGAATTTCAATTGCTTTGCCATGTGTTTGCTCCTCTTAAAATGGTGTGATGGGTTCGCGGGTTATTCGACAACTGCCAGGATATCGCTCTGCCGGACGATGATCAGTTCCTGACCGTCCAGCTTGACCTCGGTGCCCGCATATTTTGAGTAGATGACTTTCTGGCCGGCATGGACATGCATGGTGATTTCCTTGCCATCCACATTGCCGCCGGGGCCCACAGCCAGCACTTCTGCCATCTGGGGCTTTTCCTTGGCCGTTCCGGTCAGGATAATGCCGCTCTTTGTGGTTTCCTCGGTCTCCACGTTCTTGATGACCACGCGATCACCCAGGGGTTTGACGTTCATCTTGAGTCCTCCTTACCGCTTTCTTGGTATTGTTAGCACTCGGTTTTGACGAGTGCTAATCCTTCCGCCACAATATAGCGCATCCATGCCCATTTCCGAAACCGCTCAATCCGCCGAATCTTCCCTACTTCCTGCTATTATATCCATTTATCGTGGATTTCCGCGTGTTTTCGTAGATTTCCATTGTTGTTAGATGTACGCTTGCTTCACGGCCCCAAAACGGGCTGTGGTATACTGCCCGTATGCGCAAGGAAAACGAGATCATGGCCCGCCTGCTGACCTGGTATGACGCCCACGGGCGCGAGCTGCCCTTCCGGGGCACAAAGGACCCCTACCGGGTGTGGGTGTCCGAGATCATGCTGCAGCAGACGCGCACCAGCACCGTGGCCGCGTACTATGAACGCTTCATGGCCCGGTTCCCGGATGTGCATTCGCTGGCCGATGCCCGGGAGGAGGAGGTGCTCAAGCTGTGGGAAGGGCTGGGGTATTACAGCCGGGCGCGGATGCTGCACAAAACCGCGCGGCGGGTGGCCCGGGACGGCTTCCCGGACACCCAGGAGGGGCTGCTTGCCCTGCCGGGCATCGGCTCCTATACGGCGGCGGCGATCGCGTCCATCGCCTTCGGGCAGCCCACGCCGGCGATCGACGGCAACCTGACCCGGGTCATCGCGCGCCTGTATGACGTGCGCGACAATGTGCGCGTCCCGTCCGTGGCGCGGAGGCTGAAGGAGCATGCCGCGAACCTC
>JAGVSV010000295.1 GCA_019137115.1 Bacillota bacterium | reverse complement strand
GCGGCGATCACGGGAATGTCCACCGCGTCGCACACCTGGGGTACCAATACCATGGTGGTCAGGTCGCCCACGTGCCCGCCGGACTCGCCGCCCTCGGCGATGACCGCGCTGGCGCCGCGCTTGGCCACGAACCGCGCGATGCCCACCGAGGGCACCACCGGCACCACCTTGATGCCGGCGGCGATCCATTCCTTCATGTACTTTGCGGGGTTGCCCGCGCCGGTCGTTACGACTTTAATGCCCTGCTCGACCACGGTTTTGGCGACCTCGTCGGCAAACGGGCTCATCAGCATGATGTTCACGCCAAACACGCGGTCGGTCAGGCTGCGCGCCTTGTTGATTTCGGCTACCAGCCAGGCGCTGTCGGCGTTCATGGCGGCGATGATGCCCAGGCCGCCCGCGTTGCTGACCGCGGCCGCCAGGGAGGCATCGGCCACCCAGGCCATGCCCCCCTGCAGCACCGGGTACGTAATCCCCAGCAGATCGCACAAACGGGTTTTGATCATGTTTTCCCCTTATGCGGCGTCAATCACGTTGACCACGTCCTGCACGGTCTTCAGGTCGCCCGTCATTTCGATGGTGATGCCAAAGGCTTCCTCCACCGACATAACCAGCTCCACCGTGTCCAGTGAATCCAGGCCCAGCTCTTGAAAGCTGGTTTCCGGCTTGATGTTGTCCTGCGGGATGTCCCGGTGCTCCGCGATGATTTGCGCTACCTTTTCAAAGCTTGCCATGATGTTCCTCCTGAATTGTCCTTGTTTATATTCTGAGGGCGGCGGATCACGAAACGCCCCACGCCAGGACACACGCGCCGGTGGTCAGGCCGCCGCCAAAGGCGGCCAGCGCCAGCACGCTGCCCTGGGGCAGATGCCCTTCGCGTTGCAGCTCGTCCATCAAAATCGGAATGCTCGCGGCGGATGTGTTGCCGCGCGACTGGATGTTGGTCTTGAATTTGTCCCTGGGGATGTTCAGCCGCTGGGCAGCCGCGTCCACAATGCGCAGGTTGGCCTGGTGCAGCAGCACCGCGTCGATGTCGTCCTCGGTCATGCCAGCGCGGGCGATGGCGGCCGACACATCGCGCACGATGGTGGGCACCGCGAACCGGTAGACCGCGTGCCCGTCCATGCGCAGCGGGGCGCGCTCACGCTTTACGGCATACGGCGAGTTGCCGTTGGCGTGCCGGGCGTACAGCGGGTCGGGGTCGCCCGCGGCGGTGACCAGCATGGACTTGAGGTCACTGCCCGGCCCTAACACCAGCGCGCCCGCGCCATCGCCAAACAGCACCGCAGTGGAGCGATCATTCCACTCCACCAGCCGGGACATGGCCTCCGCCCCGATCACCAGCACACGGGCATTGGGGTCGCGCGCGAATAGCGCGTCCGCCATGTCCAGCGCGTACAGAAAGCCGGTGCAGGCGGCGTTTACGTCCATCGCCGGGCAGCTTGCGCCCAGCATTTGCTGCACCTGGCAGGCCAGGGAAGGGATGGCATAGTCGGCGCTGGTGGTGGCGCACAGGATGTAGGACAGCTGAGCGGCTTCAATGCCAGCCATGGCAAGCGCGCGCTTGGCGGCCGTTGCGGACAGCTCCGCCAGCGTTTCGGTTGTCACCACGCGGCGCTCCTTAATGCCGGTGCGGGTGGTGATCCATTCGTCCGAGGTGTCCAGAAACCCGCTGAGCATGTCGTTGGTGACCACATGCTCCGGCAGTGCGCTGCCCACGCCCATCACCGAAAAGCTCACTCGGCCTGCCCGCCGGTGCGGCGGTTGAAAAACGCGCTGAGTTTTCTTAACCCGCTCAACAGCACCTCGCGCTCTTCGTCTGTCAGCTCGCGCGCCACGTCGCTGACCATGCGGGCGTGGAAGTACTGGTGCATGCGGTTGATTTTCTGGCCCAGTTCGGTCAGGGTGACGTACACCACGCGGCCGTCCTTCTGGTCGCGGCGCTTTTCCACATAGCCCTTGGTGCGCAGCTTGTTGATGGACACCGTCACCGACGGCGGCGCGATCTGCAGCTTCTGCGCGATCTCGCCCACGGTGATGCCGTGTGCGTCGCCGTTGCCCACGGTTTCAATCAGGTGAAACTCATTGATGGACAGGTTGATGTTGTGATCGTTCTTGAGCATCTTCTCCTCGACCTTGAGGATCGACCAGAAGGTGTTGACCAGCAGTTCGTTGAGCTCCTTGGTAAACGTGTCCATCGTACCCCTCCCTGGGTAATTAGTTAGCCTATGTAAGTATATGCCTGTCGAAGGGTTTGTCAACTGTTGTCTGCCAAGATGGAAGGAATGGTTGAACATTTGACAAATCCCCGGGCACGGTTTAGGATAAGGTAAAATCCGCACAGGACAAAACACAAGACAGCGGATGATATGAATAGGAGGCGTTTCTATGCGGTTACCCAAATTTTTGTTGTGCCTGGCGCTCGTGCTTGCCCTGGTGGTTCCGTTGTCCGGCCTGGCTGAAGCCGACATCATGACCCCCTACGGCAAATACCCGGAGACGGTGGTTCTCCACACGGTCAAGCGCTCGGACGCGCAGCCCAACTTCCTGGCCGGCGACGATGTGGTCAACAACCCCATGACCCGCTACGTCAAGGACAAGGTCAACGTCGAGATGGCGGTGGACTGGGAAGTGGAAGGCAGCGAGTTCCCCAACAAGCTGTCCCTGATGATGGCCGGCGGCTCGCTGCCGGACATGTTCACCCTGGGCGCCAATGACTACCTGCTCTTTAAGCAGCTGATGGAAAATGACATGCTGGCCGACCTTCTGCCCGGCTATGAAGCGTGCGCCAACGACTATACCAAGAACACCGTGGGCCCCAACGGCTCCTATGAAGGCCGCAACCTGGACCCCTTCTACAGCGATGACGGCACCAAGCTGTACGCCTTTGCCGGTGGCCGCTACGGCTATGAGCACAACCAGCTCTGGCTGCGCGAGGACTGGCTGAAGGCCGCGAACCTGGAAGTCCCCAAGACGGTGGACGACCTGGCCAACGTGCTGCGCACCTGGAAGGACAATCCCCCGGTAGAGGACTATGCCGGCATGCTGCTGCACCACCTGAGCGTGGGCGGCGTGTATGACTCCAACTCCGCGTCGCCCATTTTCGCCGTCCATCACGCCTATCCGGGCGCATGGGTCAAGGACGAAAATGGCGACATCGTATGGGGCTCCACCATGCCCGGCGTCAAGGAAGGCCTGAAAGTGCTGGCCGAATGGTACAAGGAAGGCCTGATTGACCAGCAGTTTGTGACAAGGACGGCCGGCGGCGTGCGCGACGCGATGATCACCGGCGGACAGGCCGGCGCCGCGTTTGCGCCCTGGTGGTATGTGTACGCCATCGGCGATTTCCCCAAGAACGTGCCGGACGGACAGATCCTGCCGCACAACGCGCCGCTGGACGCCGAAGGCAAGTTCAACATCATGTTCCCGGGCGCATCGGGCGACTTCATCATGGTGCGCAAGGGCTATGAGCACCCCGAAGCCATCTTCAAGGTCATCAACTGCGAGTTTGACATGTGGCGGCAGTTTGACGAGGAAGCCGCGGAATTAATCCGGCCCACCCGTGACAACAACGTCAGCTGGACGTACATGTTCCCGACGAGCGGCTTTAACATCGAGCCCAACAACGTGATCCCGCTGGTGGGCAACCTGGCCCGCGCCATGGTCGAGACCGGCTCCATCGAAGGGGTCGAGACCGGCAACCCGATGAACATCGACATGGCCGACCGCGCCGCGCAGTATGCCAAGGACGGGCTGGCCGAGGGCATGAACTGGATTGACTACCACGGGCGGTATATCGCGTCCAACCTGATGGATACCCCCGAAGTCAATATCGTTTACCCGGCGTATTCCTTCGTCACCGAGTCGATGGCCGACCTCAAGCCCAACCTGGACACCCTGGAGCAGACCACGTTCCTGAAGATCGTCGTGGGCGAGCTGCCGATCGACGCGTTTGACCAGTTTGTCAAGGACTGGCACGCGCAGGGCGGGCAGCAGATGCTGGACGAAGTCAAGGAACTGGCCAAGTAAACCCTTTGCCGGCATTATGTGCCGGATGACAAGCGCCGTGCACTTTGCCGGCATTATGTGCCGGATGACAAGCGCCGTGCAGGCTGGGGCACTTCCCCGGCCTGCACGGCATTCCCAAAACACGCAGGGGGGCGAAGGCCTTGAGGAACAAAAGCCTGGAAAAATACTATCACCTGATGATGGCGCCCGGTGTGATCCTGGTGCTGATTTACAGCATCATCCCCATGTTCGGCGTGATCATCGCCTTCCAGAACTTCGTGCCCGCCCGGGGCATCTGGGGCTCCAAGTTCGTGGGGCTGCGCAACTTTGAGCTGATGTTCATGTACCCGGACGTGCGCAAGGTGCTGTTCAACACCGTGATCATCGCCGTGGGCAAGATCATTTTGGGTCTGATCGTGCCGGTCACGTTCGCCATCCTGCTCAATGAGGTACGCTGGACGGGTTTCCGCCGCACGGTGCAGACCATCGTGTACCTGCCCAACTTCCTGTCCTGGGTCATCCTGGCGATCATGTTCCACAGCATCTTTTCGTACACCGGCATGGTCAACTCCTTTGCCGCGCTGTTTGGCGCGGAGCCGGTCATGTTCCTGGTCAGCAACAAGTGGTTCCGGCCCATCATCATCGGCACGGACACCTGGAAAACGTTCGGCTATGGCGCGGTGATCTACCTGGCGGCCATCACCAACATTGACCAGAACATCTACGAGGCGGCGGCCATTGACGGCGCCAACCGCTGGCAGAAGATCACCAAGGTGGTGCTGCCGTCCATCATGTCCACCATCGTGCTGATGGCCACGCTCTCGCTGGGCAATGTGCTTAACGCCGGGTTTGACCAGATCTACAACATGTATTCGCCTCTGGTCTATGAAACCGGCGATATCATCGACACCTATGTGTACCGCATGGGCCTGGAAAAGATGCAGTACAGCTTCGGCACGGCGGTTGGATTGACCAAAAGCCTTGTCAGCTTTGTGCTGCTGACGGTTTCCTACAAACTGGCGGAGCGGTACGCCGGCTATACCCTGTTTTAGGGGGGCATCGACATGGTCAAACGACTGAATTTTGTGGACTACATCATCATCGCCATCATATTGGTGATGAC
>JAGVSV010000018.1 GCA_019137115.1 Bacillota bacterium | reverse complement strand
TCGTTGCGCAGGTCGGTGGTGACCAGAAACGCGACAAACACGATGACAAACAGCATCGTCAGCGTGTTGCCCAGCCAGTAGGAGCGCCGCAGCAGCCTGCGCATGCTATTCGCCCGTCAGCAGCCGGTAGCCGCTGCCGTGTACGGTCTGGATAAAGCGGGGGCTTTGGGCGTCATCGTTGAGCTTTTTTAGCAGCGAACGGATGTGAAAGTCCACCGTCAGCGCGCGGTTGTCCGGCTCCAGCACCAGATCGCCGATGGTGATGCGCAGCGCCTGGGGCGTCACGCGCCGCAGCGCCGCGTTGATGCGCGCCTTCAACTCCCGCACGCGGAAGGGCTTGGTGACGTAATCCTCCGCGCCCAGATCCAGCCCGCGCACCTTGTCGGTCTCCGTGGAGCGCGCAGACAGGATGATCACCGGGATGTGGCGCGTGCGGGGGTCGTCTTTCCATTACTTCATGATCTGGAACCCGTTCTGCCCGCGCAGCATGAGGTCCAGCAGCATGAGGTCGGGCACGCCGCTGCGCAGGCGCCTGGTCAGCTCCTCGGCGTCATACAGGTGCACCGGCTCATGGCCCATGGAAGCGATGATGTCCACCAGCAGCGTGCTGATGACTTCCTCGTCCTCAACCGTCCATATCTGTGCCATCGGGGCTCCTTTCCGCAAGTCGCGGCACCGGGTCTGCCAGGAAATCCACGCGGCTGGGGGGCGCGTTGAGCACCGAGAGCACTTCCTGCGCCGCCAGCGGGCGGTAGAAGAAGAAACCCTGGATCTCATCGCAGCCCAGCGCGTGCAGGTATTTGACCTGCTCCAATGTCTCGACACCTTCGGCAATCACCCCGATGCCCAGGCCGCGCACCAGCGAGACGATGTTCTGGATGATGACCAGGCTTTTCTCGTCTCGGCCGCGGATGCCGTCCACAAAGGTTTTGTCAATCTTGACCCGGTGGAACGGGAAGGTGTGCAACCGCCCCAGGGTGGTATAGTCGGTGCCATAGTCGTCAATGGCAATCGTGACGCCCTGGCTGGTCAGGCGGGTCAGGGCATCCCCGATGCGGGCGCTGTGCTGGCCGGCCACGGTCTCGGTGATCTCGATCTCGAGATTCCTGGCCGGCAAGCCGGTGCGCATCAAAATGTCCTCCACCATGCCCGCCATCAGCGGAGAGCGGAACTGCTCGTAGGAGGCGTTCACGCTGATGCGCAGGCCGGGGAACCCCTGATCCAGCCATATTTTCCCCTGCGCGCAGGCCGTCTCCAGCACCCAGCGGCCCATCTCGTGGATCCAGTCGGTCTGCTCGGCCAGCGGCAGAAAGGTGCTGGGCGCAATCACGCCAAACCGGGGATGCCTCCAGCGCAGCAGCGCCTCCAGCCCCACGACGCGGCCATCCTTCAGGCTCACCTGCGGCTGGTACATCAGCGTCATTTCGCCGCGGGTGATCGCGTTGCGCAGGTCGTTCTTGAGGATGACCATGTTGTGCGTGGCGGACTTGCTCTGCGGGGAGTAGAAGTTGAAGCGGTTGCGGCCGTAGTGCTTGGCCTCGTACATGGCATAGTCCGCGCTGTTCATCAGCGAGGTAACATCATCGCCGTCCCACGGGTACAGCGCGATGCCCACGCTGGCGGACACAAAGAACGTCCACTGCTCGATGGCCACCGGCTCCTTGAAGATGTCGATGATGCGCTGCGCGGTGTCCCGCAGGCCGCCCACGTCGGGCTTCTTGGTCATGTACAGGAATTCGTCCCCGCCAAAGCGCGCCACATAGTCATTTTCGTCGCGCAGCGCCAGCAGGCGAGCAGCCACCACCTTGAGCACCATGTTGCCCACGTCGTGCCCGGCCACATCGTTGATCTCCTTGAAGGAGTCCATGTCCACAAACAGCACGGCCAGCAGATCCTCGGAGCCCTGGTGCAGGGTGATCTCGCGCTGCACCAGCTCCTGAAAGCGGTCCAGCTTGTACAAACCGGTCAGCTGGTCGTGGTACGCCAGGTAATGCAGCTGCTCCTGCGCGTCGCGGCGCACCAGGTAGTTTGCCAACGCGTTGCTGGAGATGCGCAGAAAGTCCGACCGCCGCTCGGCCTCGCGGGAGGTGGGCGGCGCGGTCGGGGACAAGCGCTCGTTCATGACCAGCAGCAGCGCGTCCTGCATGCGCTCGTTGCGCACCAGCCGCGTCACGGCAATGCTGCCGATGTGATGCTCGTCCATAAATGCGCGCATCTTGGGATCGCGCGACAGCGTGTCATGCCCCAGCAGCTGGAACCCGGTGGCATCCTCGGGCAGCTCGCGCACGATGGACGCGAACATCCGCCCGGCGGCTAAGTCATCCATGCCGGTCTTGGCCAGGCCAGTGTCGCTGGTGTGGAAGGCCTGCAAGGTGCCGTGCCGAAGGCTGATATGCAGCACGCAGGGCACATCCAGGTACTCCCGGATGGCCTGCAGGGTGTAGACAATGTTGCCGCGGTACTCCTCGCGCTTGAACGACGTCAGGCGCAGGCTGATGCGCGCGATGGTGCGCTGGAAAAGGTTCTGCCGCTCGTTTTCCTGCAGGCGGTCGATGTACACGGTGTTGACATAGTACGCCATCGACACGCCCACCACCAGAAACACAATGCGCGCCACATAGTCCGCCGGGTCGACCTCCACCATCGCGTAGGGGCGCGTGTACAGAAGGTACAGCTGGTAAATCACCTGGGCGCTGACCGCATACAGCATCAGGCGCGGGTTGCGGAACACGATGACCACGATGATGAACAGGAACGTGGACGCCCAGACGGTTTCCGCCACCGAATGCAGGAACCAGAAATGTGCCATCAGGATGGCGGACGCGCACACCGCCGCCACGATCAGCTCCTGCCTGTGGTTGCTGATGCGCATGCGGTTCAGGTTCAGCACCGCTTCTGAGCCCAGCAGCAGGAGTGCCGTGAGCAGCATCCCCTTGAGGATGTTCATCACGTTGGTCGCCTGCGGATGGATCAGTACGTAATAAAACAGGTTTGCGTACGCCAGCAGGTTGAGCACCGAGCCCATGAAGCGGTAAACGCGGCGGCGCGCCGCGTCAGCCGGTCCGGTGTCCACCGCCGCCTGCCCGGCGGTCGTGATATCCGGGCTGAGCAGGTGGTAGCGCCGGGCGATCCACAGCACCATGGTGGCGGGCACAAGGATCACCATGACGCTGGAAATTGGCCAGAAACGGGCAGGATCGCTGGGGCGGGTGTAGTCCAGCAAAAAACTGATGATCATGGCGGCCAGGAAGGACAGCGCAAACCGCTGTGCCGTGCGCCGGTACCGCTGGTCGGTGTTGTTCCGGTACCACAGCACCAGCAGCAGCACGCTGATGCCGGTATAGACAACGCTGTAGATCGTGTGGAAGGCGTTAAACGGCGTGGGCACATACAGGTTGACCCAGCCATACTGGTTTTGTACCAGGTTGAACTGCGCATCGGCCAGCGGCTTGTTGATCAAAAACGCGTACACATTGACCGCCACCGGCGCGTACAGCAGCACCCAGGTGATTTTGCGGCGCAGAATGTCGTGCCGCCTGGTGATATACAGCGTAAAGTGAAGCAGCAGGCTGTACATGGTGCCCCAGCCGAACACGCCCCATTTGCGCCACAGAAGCGCCAGCTCCTCGGTGGGGGCGGAGTTGGACAGCGACAGCGCCAGCGCCCAGAGGCTCAAAGAGACATAGGTGCCAAGCAGCGCCCTGTGCCCGGCCGTGCGCTTACCCGTGTGGAACACCGCCTGGCCGGAATACCCGTACGCCACGAACACCAGATAATACAACAGCGAAAACGCTTGCCGCGTGGTGAAAGTCATCCGCAATCCCCCGGCGAAACCGCCTGTTTGTGAAATCAATCTACAAGCATATCATACCCAGCCCTGCCCCGGCCCGCAAGCACAGGTGTCGCTTTACCTTTGGATTTATCCCATCCATTGTGCAAAACCTGCCGATGGCCGTTTGTGGTCGGGCGCAACATGAAATGGTATAAATGGTATAAAAAGATGATTTGATATAAATGGTATATTGACGCTGCCCGACCCAATCGATAATCTGGCCATAGATCAACCATATTGCACACAAGTACGACCTGCACGCATCCCTGC
>JAGVSV010000155.1 GCA_019137115.1 Bacillota bacterium | reverse complement strand
CGCCTGCAGGGCGGCTTCATCATATGCCCAGACGATCACGCCATCCACAGAGAGCATGGATTTCCCATCGCCCATACGATGGAACGCCAGCATCTGCTGTTCCGACCCTCCAAAGATGGTGATGGTCAGCCACGGCGCGTCCATGGTGTAGGTGGCGTCAGGCGACACGGCCGCCACCGGGCGCAGCGCGGACAAGCGCTCAAAGAAGCGGATCAGAACGTCCGCATCGATGACCTGCCCCTCGCTGGTTACCTCCACGTCCATGACCACTTTGCCATGTTCGTCATAGACCAGCGCGTTGTTGGCCGCGATGCGTTCATACCAAAGGATATCATAGGCATACACAAGGCACTGCACCTGCATTTCGACCTTGCGCATCTCCGGAAAGTCGATCTCGGTGATGCCCCGGAAAGCCAGTGTTTCCACCGACAGGCTCTGCAAAGGGCCCACCGCCATATAGGAGGCCATATAGACGGCGCCCTCATAGGCGCAGTATAACCCCACGCCCTGGATATCCTGGCCCAACGTCAAGCGCATCACCTGATCGTTCTCAAGCGTGATGTCAACGATGGGGGAAGTGGGTGCAATGCCATATGTCTCCATGTCCGTTTGCTCGGTGATGTCTTCCACAAACACGGCAAACCGCAGGTTGCGGATGCTATCCAGCAGCAACCCCATCGCCTGGTCGTTCACCGGGTAGGGATTTGGCGTGGCGATGCGCCAATCGCCATGTTTGGAGCGCGCTACGGCGGTGGTCCTGCCATCCTTTGCGATTTCTATGGAGCGGATGGCCGATGTGTCCGCAACAGCCACATCCGGCACTGTGTGCAGGAAGTGCAGGCCGCGGTCGAACAGGTCGCGGATCGAACGGTTGATCGTATAGACATGCGGATCGTTGTCCAGCATGAAGTACACGGTGGGTGTTTCGGTGGGCGCGTCCGCGCCAAACCGGAAGCCCATCGTGCGCCCGTCCACCAGGCGCACAGCGACATGCGGGGATTGATCCGTCAGGCCAAAGCTCGCTGCGCCTTCCGCAAGCTGGGACAGCGCGCCGACCACTTCGGCGGGTTCGATCAGCGCAATATGATCGATCAGGTTTTCCAGATCCACTGGCTTGAGGGGGTAGTCTGGCGAGCCTTCCAACACAAAGGTATCCCCATCCCGCACCAGCGTAAAGGCAGGATCGGCAACCGGAGTCACCGTGATGGATGCGATGTCCTTGGGGTCGGTGCGCAACGGCTGATGCTCATCCATCCCGGCAAGCGGTAAGGGCACGTTGTTGGGTTTGCGCTGCACCAGATAGAGCGTCAGCACCAACAGCCCGCAAACCAGCAAAAGCGCCAAGATTGACCAGATGGAGCGTGCTGAACGGTGCATCTGCTTGCGTGCCATCTATGCCTTCCTCCTGCGGTCGCGGTAGACCAGCCACGCCGGGATGATCACCATGAGCGGCGCGGCCGCCAGCAGGATGCCCGGCATCACCGAATCCCGCAGGTTCAGGGGTGGGCGGATGGCCTGCTTCTGCGCGATGTCCAGGTTGATGGATGTCCTTGCGCCCAGTGCATTCAGCGCCTGCATCAGCAGTTCGACGCTGTAGGTGTTGGTGTGCAGCCACGCGTCCGTGAACGTAGCGCTGCTCCCGATGGCAAAGGCCCTGGCGGAATTGCCCTGGCTAGTTTCGATGGTGGAGAACAGGGCCAGTGTGAAGGTACCCTCCTCATCGCTGTCCGCTTTGTCCAGCGTTTGCGAGGCGTTCTCAATGCTTCGGATATACGCCTGCCCGCTTTGAAGCACCGGCTCCACCCGCGCGTCAGCGGCACCTGCCACATCAAACGCGCGCGCGCCGGGCATGATCAGCGTTGTACGCCGGGAAGCCAGCAAGTCCGCAGTTATCGTGGAGGGTTGCATGTAGGGCATCAGATAGACCGGCGTTTCGTAGTAGTCGGCGGGTTGATCCGCTTCTGCCACCACGATCCCGGGTTTCAGGGAAAATCCGTACATGCGGTACAGCGCGGTGAACCCGGGCAGGTGCTCCGGCGCGTCAAAGTCCGACGTGATCAGCAGCGATCCCCCTTCGTTCACAAAGGTTTCGATCAGCTCCAGTTCCTGCGCCAGCAGGTCACGGCCAGGGGACAGGATCATCAGGAGGTCGCCGGGGTCAAGCGTCTGACCGGAAAGCAGATTCAGCGTGGACACCTCGAAATTCGCATCGCGCAACACGCTGGTCAGGGCCGCAATGCGATCGCCCCCCAACTCGCCGTGGCCGGTCAGCAGGCGGATGGCAGGCAATGTGTCGGCGGTGACGAATAAAATGGCTTCCGTCAGACTCTTCTCGTATTTGTAGCCGGAGATCGCAAAGTCGCCGGAGATTGCGTCATACTCCTTGACGATGTAGTTGGTGCCGTCCAGCACGCGCACGCGGCCCGTCTCCATGCCTTTCACGACCAGGGAATCCGTTGTAACCGCATTGTCATCTGGCAGGTCAGAGAAGGTGTTGGCCAGCATCGGGTTTTGCAGCAGGTTTTCCATCGAGTACGTGATGTGGGGGGAAGCAGCCGCATATCGCTGCAGCAAGCCCAGCAGCGCGCTGTCCTCCTGACCTGGCGTAAACAGCGCGTAGATATGGACATCCTGTGTAAGCTGGGACAACGCGTCCACGGTATTGCGCTCCAGCGTCGTGATGCCGTTGTACGAGAGATCAACCCGCAGGGCAAAGCGATGCTCCAGCGCGTCCCCCACAACCACGACAAGGACGAGCGCTGCCACCAGCAGCAACGTCACAACCAACGCCAGCGCGCCCACCCTGCGGCGCTGGTCAGAGGTTGTGGGCAAAGGCTTCTTCATGCGCGTTCGCTCCATCGCCTGGCTTCCACTACCCGTATAGACAATACCAGGCACAGCAAGGAAAAGGCCAGGAAGTACAGTACATTGGCGACGCTCAGCTGCCCGGTGAGAAAAGGCTGGAACCGTTCATACAGGCTGATGCGCGCAAGCAGCATGCGGATTACCGGCACGCTGACCGCGTCCGCCAGCAAGTCCGCCAGCCACATCAGCAGGTTGGCGCCCAAGGACAGCATAAACGCCGTGGTCGGCGAGCGGCACAGGCTGGCAACGAAAAAGTCCAGCGCGGTAAACGCCATGCCCTGCAAAAGGAAACCCAGCATCACCGTCACAAACTCACCCGCGTACACCCTGCCCCATATGGCGACAATGGCGATATGGATAAGGGTCAGGGAAGCGGCGATAACCAGCACGGTCACGGCGGACAGAAACTTCCCGGTCACCCAGACCCAAATCGGGGTCGGGGAAGTTATCAACAGCTGGTCGGTCATCTGCCGGCGCTCGCCGGCGATCAGCCGCATGACCAGCAAGGGCGTCAGCAGCATCCACAGGTAGCTGAGCATGGCATAATAACCGGCCAGATCAGACGAGCGTGGATACAGGTTGCCCGCAAAAAAAACCAGCGTTGCCGTCAGGATAAACACCAGCAGATAGACATACCCCAGCGGGGTGTAAAAGTACCCCTGCATTTCCCGCTTCCAGACAGCCCTCATGAAACGCATACTCCTGTGGGAAGCTGATCTGCCCGGGAAACATTCAGGAAGATGTCCTCCAGCGTGCGCTCAACCGGTGTGAGGGACAGGATGGACAGCTCCATCCCACTGACCAGCGTGGCGAGTTCCCGTCCAAAGGCATGCGTGTCGTCCACCGCCGCTAATACCGCCAACTGATCCGGCGCATCTGCATCAAGCAACGTAACCTTCCGTACCGAAGGCAGCAAGCGCAGGGACGGCAAAAAAGCCGCGTTCCTGCCCCCGATCACAAGCCGGATGGCCGATCCGGTGGCTCCGTTGACAGGATGCACGGGCTGATCATACACGACGCGGCCTGACTTCATGATGCAAACGCGATCGCACATGGCTTCAATTTCAGAAAGAATATGAGAGGATACAACCACGGTATGCGTGTTTGCCAATGAACGCACCAAGGGCCGGAAATCTGCGGCCTGGGTGGGATCAAAACCTGCCGTTGGCTCATCCAGCAGCAACAGCTGCGGGTCGCCGCACAGCGCCTGTGCAAAACCCACCCGCTGCTTCATCCCTTTGC
>JAGVSV010000165.1 GCA_019137115.1 Bacillota bacterium | reverse complement strand
CTTTGACACCATGCGCGGGTACATCAACCGCGGCAATGCCACATCACAGCGCAATTTCCTGCGGTTTGCCACCAGCGTGGAAGAGCGCGCCAACGGCATGATCCTGATCGTGGACGAAAAGGAAACGGAGCGCATACGGCAAAGGTTCAGCACCCGATAAGAAAGAACCAACAAAATTTCTCGGCGATGCATCAAAACGGGGCGCCGGATGCTCTTTATCTATGGTTTGGACACAAAACCCAAGGAGGTGCGCGTGACGCCCGATACCACCGAGCGCTTCCTGGCCGCGGTTGAGGAAAGAAAACACGCGATGTACCGCGTGGCACTGATGATGCTGCGCAACCCGGCTGACGCGCAGGACGCGGTGTCCGACGCACTGGAAGCCACCTGGCGGAGCATCCTGCGTATCGGCAACCTGGACGCGCTGCCCGCGTACCTGCTGCGCGCGGTGAGGAAACTGCCGGATGAGAGCTGACCGACAAGGGCTGACCAACCGAAACATGCTGTAAGAAACGGGGACAACCAGAAACAGGGACCATCAAAAACAGGAGCCGTCTGCAATGGCGGCTCCTGTATGTATTGGGCGTTCCGCCCATTCGCCTGTTGTCTACTGCGCCAGGCTGTTCGCCAGCTCGACGGCTTCCTCCATCCACTCAAAGTAGATGCCGCTGTCCATGATTTCCAGCACGATGCCGTCGATCGCTTCCTTGAGGGCGGTTTCGCCTTTGGGCATGGCGATGGAAACGCCCAGGGGCTCATACTCAAACATGGTTTCGCAGATGACCAGGTCGGGGTAGTTGGCCACGTACTGGTTGGCGACCACGGAGGCCAGCGCGATGCCGTCGATCTTTTTGGTCATGACGCTCATGATGCCGTCGGGGATCTTGACGATCTGTTCCATGGTGGCGCCGGGCAGCTGGGTCATGACCAGCTCCTGCTGCAGGGTGCCGTTCTGGGCGCCCACGGTTTTGCCGTCAAAGTCGGCCAGCGTTTTGATCTTGTCGGCGTTCTCCTTAAGAATCACGATGACCTGGTTGCCGTCGTTGTAGTAGATATCGGAGAACTCCATGCTCTCCCTGCGCTCGTCCTTGGGCACCATACCGGCGATGCCCAGGTCGACCGTGCCGCCGGTGACCGCGGCCAGCACCGTGTCAAAGTCCAGCGCCTCGATCACCAACTCCACGCCAAGCTTCTCGGCGATGTACTCGGCCAGCTTGATGTCCGCGCCCACGATGTTGCCCTGCATGTCCATGAACTCATACGGCGGATAGTCCGGCGAGGTGGCCACCACGATTTTCTGGTCGGCGACGATTTTGTCCAGGTGCGTGCCCTGGCTTTCGGCCAGCGCGGCGGTCAGCGACAGCGCCATCATCACGGCCAGCACCCACGCCAGCCCCTTCTTTGAAAACACATGCTTCATGTCACAAATCCTCCTTGCCATTGGGAATGGACGCATTGTAGCGCGCATATTTATACATGTCAATACGCTGTCGCGCATATTTTTACATTTTCTTTTTTCGTTATTTGCCAGTGATTGTGCCGTTTATTTGTTTTTTCTGGCGCGCTGTACAAATAATCATGCGCATGATATACTGCATGCGCATTCTATTGGAGGGGGCAGCCTATGCCACAACTAAGCCGCCGGGTATCCCTGTTTACCGACTCGGTCATCCGCCGCATGACGCGCATCAGCCTGGAGCATGGCGCGATCAACCTGTCCCAGGGCTTTCCGGATTTTCCCCCGCCCAAGGAGTTAACCGACGCGCTGGCGCGCGTGGCGCACGAGGGGCCGCACCAATATTCGGTGACCTTTGGCGCCCGGGATTTCCGCGAGGCGCTGGCCGAAAAGCAGTGGAACATGGCCGGCCACAGGGTCGACCCGGACAATGAAATCGTGGTCACCTGCGGCAGCACCGAAGCCATGATCAGCGCGATGATGGCGGTGTGCAACCCCGGCGACAAGGTGATCGTGTTTTCCCCTTTTTACGAAAACTACGGCGCGGACGCCATTCTGTCGGGCGCCACGCCCATCTATGTGCCGCTGGTGCCGCCGGCATACAACTTTGACCCCGCGGTGCTCCGGGATGCCTTTCTGGAGCACCCCAAGGCCATCATCGTGTGCAACCCGTCCAACCCGTGCGGCAAGGTGTTCACGCGGGAGGAACTGACGGTGATCGGAGAGCTGGCGCAGGAGTTTGACGCGTTCGTGATCACCGACGAGGTGTATGAGCACATCGTATATCCCCCGCACGAGCACATCTGCATGGCCACCCTGCCGGGCATGCGGGAGCGCACGATCGTGTGCAGCTCGCTGAGCAAGACCTACTCGATCACCGGCTGGCGGCTGGGATATGTGCTGGGGCCCGCGCATGTGGTGGACGCCGCGCGTAAGGTGCACGACTTTTTAACCGTGGGCGCGGCCAGCCCGTTGCAAGCCGCCGCGATCACGGGGCTCAAAATGGGCCCGGATTACTACAAGGCGCTGACGGCGCTGTATCTGGGAAAGCGCGACCACCTGCTGGCGGGGCTGGACATGCTGGGATTGCCCCACAACGTGCCGCAGGGCGCGTACTTTGTGATGGTGGATATCAGCGGCCTGCTGGCGCTGCCGCAGTTTGCCGGCATGGACGACCTGGCCTTCTGCGAATGGATGATCCGCGAGATCGGCGTGGGCGCGGTGCCGGGCAGCAGTTTCTTCCGCGAACCCGTCCACCGCTATATAAGGCTGCACTTCGCGCGCTCGCTGGACACGCTGGACGAGGCGCTGGCGCGCATGGCGCGGTTGCCGAAGGGATGACAAACATGGATCGTGTCACGCTGCCGGCGTATACCGTAGGGCCGGACGCATTTGCGTCGTTTGCAGACATCGTTTTGCCGCTGGGCGAGCGCGTGTTGTTAACCGGTGGGCACACCGCGCTGTCCGTAGGACGGCCTGTGCTGGAACGGGCCATTCGGGGCAGTGGCGTGCACATTGTGGATGTCATGCATTACGGGCCGGATTGTACGATGCAGGCCGCCGGGCAGGTGGCCGAAGCCGCGAAAGCGGCCCACGCCCAGGTGATCGTGGGCATGGGCGGCGGGCGCGCGCTGGACACCGCCAAGGCGGCGGCCGAGATGCTGCGCCTGCCGGTGGTCACTGTGCCCACGATTGCTGCCACGTGCGCGGCGGTCAGCGCGCTGTCGGTGGTGTACCAGGAGGACGGCGGCCTGAGCCATTTCTACCGGCTCAACACGCCGCCCGTCCACGCGTTCATCCACACGGGCATCCTTGCTGCCGCGCCCGCCAAATACCTGCGCGCCGGCATGGGCGACAGCACGGCCAAGCATGTGGAAAGCACCTTTTCTGCCCGCGGGCACGCGGTCAACCACCGCAACGCGCTGGGGCTGGCGTGCTCCCACAGCTGCTATGAGCCACTGATGGCCATCGGGCCACAGGCCCTTAGCGACAACGAACAGGGCAAGGACACCCCCGCGCTGCGCGACGCGGTGCTGTGCAACATCGTGAGCACCGGCATCGTGTCCATTTTGGTGGACGAGGGCTACAACGGCGCGCTGGCGCACAGCCTGTACTATCCGCTGGAGGAACTGCCGCAGGTCGCGCAGAACTGCCTGCACGGCGACGTGGTGGCTTGGGGCGTGCTGGTGCAGCTGGTGATGGACAAGGACGAGCGCGCGCCCCAGTACGCGCACTTTCTGGACGGCCTGCGCATCCCGCGCACGCTGGCCGCCATGGGCGTGGACAAGGACAATCCGGCGGTGGACGCGCTGCTTCAAAAGGCCACGCAGCAAAGCGACATGGAGGTCGTGCCCTACCCGGTCACGCATGCTATGGTGCGCGATGCCGTCAGCAAAGTGGAGCGCATGGCATAGCACCAGCGGCCGTCCACTTTTCCCGACCAAGGGATTCCCTGCCCCCGGAAGCACCTGACCGCACCATAAGGAGGAAACGCGTTGTTTGCCAACATGCTGCCCAACCTGGGCAAGGTGCTGTCCCGCTATTACGGGCTGTTCGCGCAGGGGCTGATGTACACGCTGCTGCTGTCGGCCATCACGGTGCTGGGCGGCGTGGTGTTGGGGTCGTTGCTGGCGCTGATGCGGCGCTCGAAATACAAGCCGGTGTCGGTGTTCGCGGTGGCCTATGTGGAGGTCGTGCGCGGCACGCCGCTGCTGCTGCAGCTGTACTTTTTCTATTTCCTGTTGCCCGAGCTGGTCACCTTCGTGGTGCTGTCCAAGTTTGTGAGCATCTGCATCGCGCTGGTGTTCAACTCCGCGGCGTATGTGTGCGAAATTGTGCGCGCGGGCATTGAGGCGGTCGACCCGGGGCAGACCGAGGCCGCCCGCTCGCTGGGCTTGAGCAGCCGGCAGACCATGCGGCGCATTGTGCTGCCGCAGGCGGTGCGCAACATCCTGCCCGCGCTGTGCAACGAGTTTGTCGCGGTCATCAAGGAAACGTCGCTGGCATCCACCTTTTTCGTGGGCGACCTGATGACCCAGTACCGCACGATCAGCGGCAACATGTTTCTGGTGATTGAGCCGCTGCTGGTGGTGGGCGTGATTTACTTTATCCTGACGTTCAGTCTGAGCAAAGCTATCGCCAAGCTGGAGCGCCACCTGAAGGCGGCGGACTGATGGGCACAACGGTGGAAGGCGGGCATATGATCGAGGTTGTCAATCTGAGGAAGAACTTCGGTTCCCTGGAAGTGCTGCGTGGCATCAACGAGCATGTCGCCCGCGGCGAGGTGATCTCCATCGTGGGGCCGTCCGGCTCAGGCAAAAGCACGTTTCTGCGGTGCCTGAACCTGCTGGAACAGCCCACCGAAGGCCAGGTCATTTTTGAAGGCTACGACCTGACCAGCCACGGCACCGACCTGGACAGGCACCGGCAGAAGATGGGCATGGTGTTCCAACATTTCAACATCTTCCCCCACCTGACGGTGCTGGAGAACGTCACGTTGGCGCCCACGCTGACCGGCAAGCGTACAAAAGCGGCCGCCACGGACTATGCCGAGGAACTGCTGGCCCGGGTGGGCCTGTCCGACAAGCGCGACGAGCACCCCCGCCGCCTGTCCGGCGGCCAGAAGCAGCGCCTGGCCATCGTGCGCGCGCTGGCGATGGACCCGGAGGTCATGCTCTTTGACGAGCCCACCAGCGCCCTTGACCCCGAGATGGTCGGCGAAGTGCTGCAGGTGATCAAAAAACTGGTCGAAAACGGCATGACCAGCATCATCGTCACCCACGAAATGGGCTTCGCCCGCGAGGTCTCCACCCGCGTGCTGTTCATGGACGAAGGCCTGATCGCCGAACAGGGCACCCCCCAGGACATCTTCGACCACCCCCGGAACCCCCGGACGGTGGAATTTTTGAGCAAGGTGTTGCGGTAGCCTCAAGCGCGGCCGCAGGGCCGGTTATAGTAACTTCTCGATCTCCGGCGCGATGTCTTTGGGCTCCACGGAGGGTTCGAAGCGGGCGACGACGTCGCCCTGGCGGTCGATCAGGAACTTGGTGAAGTTCCATTGGATGCGGTTTTCGTCGGGGTCGGCGCTTTGGCGTGCTTTGAGGGCGAGCTCCATCAACTTGGCTTTGACGCCCTGCCCCTGAACGCCGTCGCCTTCCTGCGCGGTTAGGTACTTGTACAGCGGGAGGGCGTTTTCGCCGTTCACCTCGACCTTTTGCGACAGCGGGAACGTGACGCCGTAGCGCAGGCTGCAGAACGCCTGGATGCCCTTTTCGTCCTCCGGTTCCTGCCCGCCGAACTGGTTGCAGGGAAAGCCGATCACGGCAAAGCCCCGGTCTTTGTACGCCTGGTAGAGCGCTTCCAGGCCTTTTAGCTGCGGGGTGAACCCGCACTTGCTGGCGGTGTTGACGATCAGCAGCACCTGGCCCTTGTAGTCGGCCAGGGGCACGGGCTTCCCCTCAATGGATGTGTAGGTAAAATCATAAACCGACATGGCGTTGCCTCCTGTGTTCATTGGCTGTGAATGATATGTGTAGGATCCGTCGTTGTGTTTCCACACGTCTGATCGGTCATCTGGACGCTCCGTTTCTGGGCATTTGCGGGAGCATTCCCCCACCGTTGATCCGGCACTTCCATCACCCCGCAAGCACAAACGCACCGGTTGCCCGGCGCGTTTTGCTCTGGTTGCGGTGCGTTATTTGCCCTCGATGGCGCGGAAAACTTCCTCGATGTCGGGCAGCTGGCCCATTTCATAGGTTTTGACCCAGGCCACCTTGCCCTGTTCGTCGATCAACACGTTGGCCCGGCCGGACATGCCATGTTCCTCCAGGAACAGGCCGTAGTCCTTGGCGACCTTGCCGTGGGGATAGAAGTCCGCCAGCAGCGGGGTTTTGCGGATGGACAGCACGGCGGCCCAGGCGGTCTTGCCGGCGGCAGGGTCCACGCTCATGCCCAGCGGCACGGTGTTTAACTCCTCAAAGCGGTCGTGGTTGGCCTCCAGCGCACGCATCTGGTCGGTGCAAACGCTCGTCCAGGCGATCGGGTGCCAGGACAGCAGCACCTTCTTGCCCCTCAGGTCGGACAGTTTGACCTGGCCGCCCTTGTTGTCCTCCAATGTAAAGTCCGGCGCCATCGCGCCTTTTTTGATGTGATCCTTCATGGGAACTCCTCCTTCGGGCCGCGTGCGGCCTCTGAACAAAGGATACCCGCCGCGATCACAGGCGAAACGGTACCGTCAGGGCAGCTCCACGGGGTTGAGCCAGTCGATGTTGTCAAACGCCCAGGCGGTCAGCTCGCTCAGCGCCGGGTGGATGACCATCGAGCGCGCCAGCGGCTCATAGGTGCCGATGTCCACATGCGTATGGTCGCCGTGCTTGCGGGGCATGGAGGCCGCGTTCATCAGGTACACATAGGGCTGCACCAGCGCCGCGGCCTGGAAGCCGATGATGTGCACGCCCAGCAGCGTGCCGTGCTCGTCCACGATGATCTTGACGAAACCGTCGTCCAGGTCGCCCTCCTGATAGCCCATGGCATAGCCGGAGGCCACCTGGGAATAGTAGTTGCGCCCCACAAACACCTTGTGGCCGTCCTCTACGGCTTCCTGCTCGGTCATGCCCACGCGCGCCAGCTGCGGGAAACTGAACACTGCCCAGGGCACCTTGCGGTAATCCACGTGTCGGCGCTCGGCCTGCGCGTACAGATTGTGCGCCAGCACCTCCGCCTCGTGGTTGGCCTTGTGGCGGAAGGCGTAGCGGCCGTTGATATCGCCCAGCGCGAAAATGTGCGGCTGGTTGGTTTCCAGGTATTCGTTGGTGTTGATCCAGCCATTGGCGTCGGTCGTCACCCCCGCCAGGTCGACGCGCATCAGGTCGGAGTTGGGCACTACGCCCGACGCCACCAACACTTCCTCGGAATCCACGCCGGTTAATTTGCCGGTTTCCACGCAGCGGGCGGTCACGCGCTTCTTGCCGCCCACGCGGCTGGCTTTGATCGCCGTGTGGCCGAGCAGCAGGCGGATGCCAAAGGCCCGGTACTGGTCGGCCAGAAAGGCGCTGACCTCGGGCTCCTCGCCGCGCAGCAGCTGCGGGGCGCGGCCCACGATGGTGACCTTGGTGCCCATGGCGGCAAAGATATGCGCAAACTCGGTGGCGATGATGCCGCCGCCAATGATGGTCAGGCTCTTCCACGGTTTCTTGGGGAAGCGCGCGCCAAAGAACTGCTCATAGGTGAGCGGGTCGATGGCATCCAGGCCCTCCACGTCCGGGTGACCGCTGCGCGCGCCGCCCGCTAAAAGAAAGCGCTCGGCGGTGAACGGCTCGGTAACCGTGCCGTCCTTTAACGTCACATGCATCGTGTGCGCATCCACAAACGACGCCGTGCCTTCATACACGTCCAGGTTGGGCGTGTTCATATACGCCTGCCGTATTTCCTTGTTGGCGCCGATTTTTTCAAACATGCGCTCGCCCAGCAGCTGCCAGTCCACCTTGGGCTTGCCCAGCGTCACGCCCAGTTTGAGCGCGCGCTCGGCCTCGCGGATCAGGTCCGCCGGGTACACCAGCATCTTGGAGGGAATGCACCCACGGTTCAGGCACGTGCCGCCAAACTGATCCTTTTCAATCAGGGCGCACTTCAGGCCCCTGTCCAGCGCCGCGTCCAACACAATAAAGCCGGCACCGCTGCCGACCACCACCAGATCGTACTTCTTCATCCGAATCCTGCTTCCTTTCCCGGGCTGCGCCCAAAGGGGATGGTACCCACATACCCTACAGGATAGCAGGAGAAGCGGGGGTGGGACAAGCAAAAGCGACAAGCATTGTTGATTTTTGTGCGGACATGCGATTTACTGAGCACAGGAGGGACGCATGCAAGAGCCGCCGATCCGGGGGGTTACGCTGGAGGAATTGCTGGCCGCGCGGGAAGCGCGGGCGGCGCGGCAGCGCGCGCTGATGAAGCGGTTTGGGGTGCCGTTGGTCTGTTTGACGATAAACCTGCCAGGGCCGTTCAAGCGCGATGCGCTCAGCGATCGCGGGTTTTGGATGGGGATGGCGCTGCTGCGGCGGCAGCTGCAAGCTGCGGGCATAACCTGCCTGCACGAGGAAACGCATCTGCTTCCCACCGGCTGTGAAGGGTATGTTTGCGCAGATGCCGATGCACTACGGGTCAAGCGCGTGGCGCTGGATATTGAGGAGCACACGCCGTTGGGGCGGCTGTTGGACATCGACGTGCTGGACACGGACGGCGCGAAAGTATCGCGCGCGGCGGTGGGACATGGCGAGCGCGCCTGCCTGGTGTGTGGACAACCGGCGCGCGGGTGCGTGCGCAGCCGGGCGCATGGCGACCTTCCCGCCGCGCGGGCGCGGGAGATACTGGCCGCGGCGCTGGCGTCCTGGGATGCGCGGCGCATTGCCGAGCTGGCGTGCCGCGCGCTGCTGTATGAAGCGTGCGCCACGCCCAAGCCGGGATTGGTGGACGCACGCAACACCGGCAGCCACCAGGACATGAATCTGTTCACCTTCATGGCCAGCGCATCGGCGCTGTGGCCGTACTTTGAGGCCTGCGCGCGCGCCGGGATCAGCGGGGCGGGGCATCCCGCGCCGGACACGATGGCGGCGATCCGCCCGCTGGGCCGCCTGGCCGAGGGGGCGATGCGCGCGGCCACCGGCGGGGTCAACACGCACAAGGGCGCGGTGTTCACGCTGGGCATCGTGTGCGCCGCGCTGGGGCGGCTGAAAAATGAGGAGTGGACAAGCCCCGACGCGGTGCTGGACGCCGCCGCCGCGATCGCCCGGGGCATCACGGCGCAGGACTTTGCGGGCATTACGAAGGACACCGCCCGCACCGCCGGGGAGCGCCTGTACGCACAGCACGGCATCACCGGTGCGCGCGGTCAGCTGGAGGCCGGTTTGCCCGCCGTGCGCGAACATGGTCTGCCTGCGCTGGAAAAAGCGCTGAAAGAGGGGTTTCCACTCAACGACGCCGGATGCATTGCGCTGTTGCACCTGATTGCCCACACCGAGGACACCGCCCTGATCGCGCGCGGGGGCATCGAGGGTCAGCAGGCTGCCGTGCGCGAAGTGCTTGCCGTTCTGGCACGATCCCCCATCCCCAACCGGGCCGCGCTGGAACGTCTGGACGAGTGGTTCATCCAGCGCAACCTGTCCCCCGGCGGCAGCGCCGACCTGCTGGCGGTGTGCTATCTGCTGTATTTTATCAGGAACAACCCATTGAGGGAGGGCGCGCCCGGTGTCTGACTACACGCTGACCGCGCTGTCGCCGCTGGATACGCGCGGGCAGGAGCGGCTGGATGCGTTTTTGCTGTCGCACAACATCCGCAAGGACAAGCACCTGGATTACACCTGCGTGCTGACGGACAGGGACGGCCAGTGGCTGGCCACCGGCAGCTGCTTTCTGAACTCCCTGCGCTCCATTGCGGTGGCGGAAGCCCACCAGGGCGAAGGGCTGCTGCGGCTGGTGGTGTCGCATTTGCTGGCGGTACAGGCCGCGCGCGGGAACACCCATGTGTTTGTATACACAAAGCCCGACGCCGCCCCGCGCTTTATGGACCTGGGGTTTTTTGAGGTGGCGCGGGTAGCGGATGCGGTGGTTTTTCTGGAGAACCGGCGCGATGGTTTCCCGGATTTCCTCAAAAACCTGGCGGCGCACAAACGGCCGGGCAGCAGCGCCGCCGTTGTGATCAACGCCAACCCGTTTACGTTGGGGCACCTGCATTTGGTGGAAACCGCGGCCAAAGCGTGCGACACGCTGCATCTGTTCGTGGTCAGCGAGGACGCCAGCCTGGTGCCGTTCCATGTGCGCTGGCGGCTGGTGAAGGAGGGCGTCGCAGATCTGCCCCACGTGATTTGCCACGAAACCGGGCCGTATTTGATCAGCAACGCCACGTTCCCGAGCTATTTCCTGCTGGATGAGGAAGCCGTCACGCGCGAGCACGCGCGGCTGGACGCGCGGGTGTTCCTGGCGATCGCCCAAGCGCTGGGCATCACCCGCCGCTTTGTGGGCGAGGAGCCAAAAAGCCGCATCACCGCGATCTACAACGCGGTGATGCGGGAGGAGTTGCCATCAGGGGGCGTGGAACTAACGATGATCCCGCGCCTTGCGCATCAAGGGGCGCCGGTCAGCGCGTCCACCGTGCGCCAGCTGCTACATGATGGCGCCATTGACGCCATCCGCCCGCTGGTGCCCGATAGCACCTACCGATACTTCACAAATCCGGAAGCCCAACCGGTGCTGGAGCGGATCCGCGCGGCGGACAGGGTCGTCCACGGCTGACCGGATGCCTATCCCTTGACCGCGCCGGCCGCCACGCCCTCCACGATGTATTGCTGGGCAGACAGGTAGAACACCACCACCGGGATGATCGTCAGCGTCAGGCCCGCCATCGCCAGGTTCCATTCCACCTTGAAATTGCCGAAGAACGAGAACGTGCTCAAGGGGATCGTGCGGTTGCTGGGCGAGAGCAGCGTCAGCGCCGGCAGCATATAGTCGTTGAAAATCCAGATCACGTCCAGGATGATCACCGTCATCGTAGTGGGTTTCAACAGCGGCAGCACGATCTTGAAAAAGATGCCGCCCTGGCTGCTGCCGTCAATCAGCGCGGCTTCCTCCAGCGCCATGGGGATGGTTTTGACAAAGCCGGAATACAGAAACACCGCCATGGGCGCGCCAAATCCGATGTACAGAAACACCAGCCCGCCCAAGGTGTTGCGGATGGGGATGCCGGTGACCTGGCGGATCCAGGTGATCTCCTGCATCAGCGGCATCATGACGGTCTGGAATGGGATCAGCATGGTCGCCACAAACAGGCCGTACAGGATGCGCGAGAACCGCCCGCCCGAGCGCGTCATCATCCACGCGCACATGGACGCGAGGAAGGGAATCAGCAGACAGCTGGCCACCGTGACGATCAGCGAGTTGCGCAGCGACACCAGGAAATCCATCCGTCGCAGCGCGTCGGCGTAATACTCCAGCGTGGGCGCCTGGGGCAGGGCGAGCACGCTTAAATACATCTCCGCCCGGCTTTTAAACGAGTTGACCACCACAATATAGATGGGGAACAGCCACAGCACCGCGAACAGCAGCATCAGCCCGCTGCCCACGTACCGCATCGTTTTGCGCGCTGTCATCTACATCACCACTTCCCGTTTGCGCGTCACGGACACCTGCGCCAGCGTGAACACCGCGATAAAGATAAAGAACAGGAACGCCTTGGCCTGGCCGTAGCCGAAGTTGGAGCGCGCGAAGATCTCGTTGTAGATGTTCATCGCCAGCATTTGCGTGGACTTGCTGGGCCCGCCGCCGGTCAGCGCGAGGTTCAGGTCATAGATTTTGAACGACGCCGACAGCGTCATGAACAGACAAATCGTGATCGCCGGCATCAGCAGGGGCAGCTTGACCTGAAAGAGATTCGACCAGAACCCCACGCCGTCCACGCGGGCGGCCTCCATCACTTCGTCAGGGATGGCCTGCAAGCCCGTGATGTACACGATCATCACATAGCCCGCGGATTTCCAGATGTCGGTGATCACCATCGCCAGCATCGCGGACGAAGGGGTGGTCAGCATGCTGCCGGTCAACCCGGTCAGGCCCAGGGAGTTGGCGATGTCCGGCAGCGCGTTGTTGTAGATGTACTTCCAGATGAACCCCAGGATCAGGCCGCCGATCAGATAGGGCATGAACAGCATCGCCCGCGCCGCGTTGCGGCCGTACAGCCACCGGCTGGTGACGATCAGCGCGAACGCCAGCCCCACCACGTTGATGCCCACCAGCGCCATGCCGGTGTAGGTCAGCGTGTGACCGATGTCGCGGCCAAACTGGGCGTCCGAAAAGATGCGGATGAAGTTGTCAAGCCCCACATACTTCTGGGCGCCTGGCGTCAGCCCGTCCCATTCAATGAAGGTGTACCCAATGCCGATGATGAACGGGATGATGTTGACCACCAGGAATACCGCAACCAGCGGGAAAACAAACAGGGCATACCACCCTTTCCCCCGTTTCAAGGCGTGCCCCCCCTTTCCTTGAAAGGCCCGGCGCGCCTGTTTACGCGCCGGGCCTGTGATGCGTGTGTCGGTCAGTTGTATTCGGCGAAGGTCTCGGTGATGCTGTCCAGCAGCTGGTCGGTGGTCATGTTCGGGTCGCCGAAGAACCCCTGCGCGATGGCGACCAGGTCGACGTCGATGCCGCTGGGGAAGTACGCGGTGGCAAACGGCACGGTCTTGTCATCGGAGATGAACTTCTGCACGGCCGTGCTGAGCGGGTCCAGGTTCTCGCCGTACTTCTCCAGGTCCGCGTCAATCAGCGGGATGAACTGGAACTTGCTGTACAGGTAGTCCTTGCCGATTTCGGAGGTGTACATCCAGTTGATGAAGTCCTTGGCGGCCTTCTGCTCCTCGGCGGTGGCGTTGGGGTTGACCACCCACATGCCGGGCACCGAGGCGCTGATGCGGTCGTTGCCCAGGATCGGCACGGGCATGATGCCCATCTCAAACGTCACGTCATAATCCGCGAACATTGAGAACGCCCAGTTGCCCTGGTGCAGCAGCCCGGTTTTGCCGGTGGCAAAGGCGCCGGTCGCCTGGTCATAGCTGGTGGTCAGGGGGTCGGCCACCGCGTTTTTGCGGATGACGTCGTAGAACTTGGCCCACTCCTGGAACGCTTCCACGTCCCTGAGCTGGACTTCGCCGTTGACCACGCTGGCGGTAAACGCCTCCGGGTCGTCCTGCATGGCAAAGGGCAGCGCCAGCATGTGCACGATCAGGAAGTAGTTTTCTGCCGACAGCATCAGGCCGTCCACGCCCTTGGCCTTGGCCTCCTCCATGTAGGTGGTGAAGCTTGCCAGGTCGGTGATCTTGGCGGGGTCAACCAGGTCCTTGTTGTAGACAAAGCCGTAGCCCTCCACCGTGAACGGGATGCCCTGCAGCTTGCCGTCCTCGCTGGTGACCGCGTCCAATGCGCCCTTGGAAATCTCCTGCACCACGGGCAGGTCGCTCATGTCGGCGATGAAGGCGTCAAACGTTTTCGCGTTGGCGCCCGGGGATGTGGTAAAGATCGTCAGGCTGTTGTCGGCCGTCAGGTAGTTGCGCAGCAGCGCGCCGCCGTCCTCGCCCGCGGCGCTGACCATCTCCACGGATACGCCGGTTTCCTGCTTGTACAGGTCGGTGAGCGCCTTGAAATCGTCCACGATTTCACCCTTGCCCACGTAGATCAGAATCTTCTCCGCCTTGGTCTCCGCCATCGCCAGCCCGATCAGGGACATCAGCATGACGGCGCTCAGCGCCAGCGCCAGGATTTTCTTACCTTTCACCTTGGTTCCTCCTTCAATCTGTGGCCCGGTTGGCAGTCCATTTCCGGAACTTGCGCCGCCGGGCAGTTTATAACGTTCCATAGGGAACATACCCACCTTTGGCGGGATTGCTCTAGTCAAAATATTATTTTATGCATTTTGCGCGCTGGATTGTACAAATATGGGAATATTCCTGCCATTCCGGGGTGGTCTGACTGCATAGGTCACAGTGTGTATGCAGGCGTGGGCCCAGTCTGGCGGTGCATGCCGACACGCCGCAGGACGCGGTGGCGCTGGCCCAAAGGCTGGGCGGAAAACCCGGCGCTAATTCAGGTTGCTGTCCCTGCGCTCGTTGTACTGCCCCTCAAAGAAGCGGGCGTATACGATGTTGGGCTGCAGCGTCACGCCTTGGGCCCAGGCCAGTTCCTCCACCGACACCATCAGGTAGCCGTTGCTGGTCAGCCATTCGGTGATCAGCGGCATCGCCTTGTGGTTGACGGTGCGCGAGTCGTGCATCAGGATGATGTCGCCGTCGCGCGTATACTTTTTGACGGTGGCGGCCACATCATATTTGTTGGTCTGCGCGTAATCATAGGTGTCCACGCTCCACTGGATGATGGGCAGGCCCACCTGCTGTTTTTGCCAGGGCGGCCACAGCCCGCCCGGCGCGCGGAACAGCGTAACCGGCACGCCGGTCAGGGGTTCGAGCGCATCATTGCACTGGGTGATCTCGCTTTTCATGCCCTCGGGGCTTAGCACATAGCCGCTTTTGTGCTTGAAAGAATGGCTGGCGATTGCGTGGTTGGCGTCAAACTGCCGCCGCACCACGCCGGCGTTTTCCGCATAGCGCACGCCGCTTTGAAAGAACGTGGCGCGCGCGCCGCCGGCGCGCAGGGCGTTGAGCGTGTGGATGCTGTTGAAATACACCGGCCCGTCATCAAAGGTGAGCGCCACCATTTTAAAGTGGCGGTTGTCGGTCTGCCGGGCGCCCTGTTCGGTCATCATGTCCGCAAACTCCGGGTAATAGAACCGGATGTGGATCATGTATGGCAGGTCAATGCCGACATCGGTCGCCATCAGGTGGAGCGTCAGCTCCTGCCCGCCCAGCGAAAACGCGGCGTTTGCGAGGTTATGCGGGGTGGCAAAGCGTTCTATTGCCTGCTCGTTGCGCGCTTGCCCGGGAAACACGCTGGAAAGGTGTTCCCCCGCGCGCTGCGACAGCAGCGCCCACGCGGGGCTGTCGCCGGCAAACAGGTCATTGAGCGTGACGCGCTTCCCGGTTTCCAGGTCGGCCACGATGCTGCGGAACCCCAGCGCGATCTGCTCCCGTCCGCGCGTGACGCGGCCGATGATCAGCGCGCTCAACCAGCTTTGCCCGGTGCGCGCGTAGGTGATCTCCATGTCCAGGCGGCTGTTCTGCTGCGCTTTGCCTTTTGTGTCCGGCGGCACCTGGGGCAGCATTTCCTGCTCCAGGCTGTCGGTTTCCAGCGTGAGCAGGTCATTGATCGCCGCGCTCTGGGTGGTCAGCGTTTCGCGCACCACAAAGCGCTGGCCTTCATCGGTCAGCTTGTCGGTGCGGGCATGCGTGACCGCGAAAATGGGCGGCACATGATCCAGTTTGTCGGCGCTAGCCGTCAGGGGAAGCGCAACCAGCATCATCAACAGCAACAGGCGGGCGATTCGTGCGCGGGCGCTCATGGGCACCTCCTATACCACTTTGGATTCTGGCGAACCATACCCCAACGGCGGGGAAAATGCAACGGTGACAACATCCCGGCGCCGCCTGTGCTATGATGGCTGGACAGAAGGCAAAAACGCCG
>JAGVSV010000151.1 GCA_019137115.1 Bacillota bacterium | reverse complement strand
TTTTTGCCCTGCTCATCCGTACCCACGGTAAACCGGGCGGCGGAGTGGTTGATGTGGGGCGGCAGCACCGGGATGCCCTGCTTTCTGCAGTAGTGAATATAGCTTGCTACCTTGGGTGCGTTGCCCATCATGGAGCTCATGATGGCGGCCATGAACTCAGCCGGATAATGGTACTTCAGCCAGGCGGTCTGCACGCTGAGCACGCCGTATGCAGCGGCGTGGGATTTGTTGAATGCATAGCTGGCGAATGAGGACATCTCGTCGAATATGGCCTCGGCTGCGCGTTCGCTGACGCCGTTTGCCACGGCGCCGGGAACGCCTTCTTCTTGGGAGCCGTGCACAAAATAGGCGCGTTCCTTTGCCATGACGGCCTTGTCCTTCTTGGCCATGGCGCGGCGCACCAGGTCGCTCCTGCCCAAGCTGTAGCCAGCCAGGTCGCGGACAATCTGCATAACCTGCTCCTGGTACACGATGCAGCCATAGGTCACGTCTAAAATCGGCGCCAACTGCGGGGTGATGTAGCGGATGGTGTCCGGGTTTTGCTTGCCGGCGATATAGCGGGGGATGGAATCCATGGGGCCGGGCCGGTACAATGAAATCGCGGCGATGATGTCCTCAAAGTTTTCAGGCTTCATGTTGGTGAGGAAGGTGCGCATGCCCGTGCCTTCCAATTGAAACACCCCGTCGGTGTCCCCCTGGGAGATCATGGCGTATACAGCCGGATCATCCAGGGGGATGTCGTCCACCTTTATATGGATGCCCTGGTGTTCCAGCAGGTCCAGCGTGTCGCGGATGACGGTCAGGGTGCGCAGGCCCAAAAAGTCCATCTTCAACAGCTTGAGCTTTTCCAGGTTGCCCATGGCGTACTGCGTGGTGATGACGTCGTCATTTTTCTGCAGCGGCACAAAGTGCGTGGTGGGTTCGCTGGTGATCAGCACGCCTGCAGCGTGGGTGCCGGCATGGCGCGGCATACCCTCTAACAGCAGCGCCGTGGACACCAGCCTCTCCACCCGGGGGTCGTTGCGGTAGGCGTCCATGAAGATGGGGTTGATGGCCAGCGCGCGCTCCAGCGTGATGTTCAGCTCCATGGGCACCATCTTGGCGATCCGGTCGGTTTCCTGATAGCTGTAGCCCAGCACGCGCCCCACATCCCGGATAACGCCGCGCGCGGCCATCGTGCCGAAGGTGATGATCTGGGACACATGGTCCGCCCCGTACTTATTGGAGACATAGTCGATGACCTCCTGCCGCCTTTCGTAGCAAAAGTCAACGTCAATGTCGGGCAGAGAGATGCGGTCGGGGTTGAGAAACCGCTCAAACAGCAGGTTGTATTTCAAAGGATCCAACGCCGTAATGTTCAGGCAGTAGGCCACGATGCTGCCCGCCCCGCTGCCGCGGCCAGGGCCTACCATGATGCCGTTATCCTTGGCGTATTTGATAAAGTCCCACACCACCAGGAAATAATCGTCATACCCCATGCCGGATATGACCGACAGCTCGTACTCAAGCCGGTCCCGCGCCTCCTGCGGATTGCCGGGGTAGCGCACGGCAAAGCCTTCCTCGCACAGGCGCCGCAGCATACCGGCTGCGGTCTCGCCCTCGCCCACGGGGTACCGGGGCAGATGAACGGTGTCAAAATCAAGGGTGACCTGGCAGCGCCCGGCAATTTCCGCCGCCCGCTCCACCGCGTCGTGGTGGGAGGGGAACAAAGCCTTCATCTCAGCTTCGGATTTCAGGTACAGCTCCTCGGTTTCCATGCGCATGCGCGACGTGTCCTCCAGCGTTTTGCCGGTCTGGATGCACATCAGCACCTCCTGCGCGGGGGCGTCTTCGCGCGCCAGGTAGTGGCAGTCGTTGGTGGCTACCAGGGGGATGCCTGTTTCGTTTGCCAGTGCCACCAGCCGGGGCAGCACGACCTTTTCCTCGCGGATGCCATGGTCCATGATTTCGATGAAGTACCGGTCCGGGCCAAAGATGCGCCGCATATAGAGGGCGTGCTCCTTCGCTTCCTGATACAGCCCGTCCAGCAGCAGCCGGGGCAGCTCACCCGACAGGCAGGCGGACAGCGCGATCAACCCTTCGCTGTGCTGTTCCAGCAGCGCATAGTCCACCCTGGGGCGGTAGTAAAACCCGCGCGTGAACCCGTCGCTGACCAGCTTCATGAGGTTCTGGTAGCCCTGGTTGTTCTCGCACAGCAGCACCAGGTGGCTGTACTCGCGCGAGTAGACCCTTTTATCGTCCATGTCCGGACAGACGTATATCTCAGCGCCGATGACAGGGTGGATGCCTGCCTTCTTGCAGGCTAAATAAAAATCGACCACGCCGTACATGACGCCATGGTCGGTCACAGCGCAGGCGTCCATGCCCAGGTGTTTTACTTTTTCAACCAGCTGCTCGATGCGGCAGGCGCCGTCTAACAGGCTGTATTCCGTATGCAGGTGCAGGTGCGCGAAAGCCATGGTGATCCTCCTTCATGTCGTTTCATTATACCGGATGCGGGCGCTTGGGTGCAATCATGCGGCTCTTCTTATATAATGAACGAGGAGGGACGGCATGGAAACGACGACAATTGCGGCGCTGGCGACGGCGCCGGGGCAGGGGGGCATCGCGGTGGTGCGCCTGAGCGGCCCGGATGCCGAGGGGCTGCTGGGGCAGGTGTTTGTGCCCAAGGGCGCCGCGGCGCCTTTTGAAAGCCACCGGATGATGTACGGGCACGCGGTGTTTCAGGGCAGGCTGATCGACGAATGCCTGGCCGTGTTGATGCGGGCGCCGCGCAGCTATACCAGGGAGGATGTGGCGGAAATCCACACCCACGGCGGCGATGAGGCGGCCAACGGCGTGCTGAACGCATTGTTCGCGCTGGGGGCTGTGCCTGCCCAGCCGGGCGAGTTTACCTGGCGCGCTTTTCTCAACGGGCGCATTGACCTCAGCCGCGCCGAAGCTGTGATGGCCCTGGTATCGGCCAGCGGCAGGCGCGCAGCCGACGCTGCGCTGCGCCAGCTGCAGGGCGGCGCCAGCGCCTTTGTCAAGGATATCAGGAGCGCACTCGTGCGCCTGCTGGCAGGCGTTGAGGCTGTGATCGACTATCCCGAGGAGGTTGACGAGGCTGAGGCTGCGGCGGATATTGCGCCCAAGGCGGAAGCGTTGGCGGGCAGGCTGTCGGCTGCCTGCGATGAGCGGGCAGCGAGGCTGCTGGAGGAGGGCATGGAGGTGGTGCTGTGCGGCAAGCCCAATGTGGGCAAGTCGTCGCTGCTCAACCGGATGCTGATGGATGAACGCGCCATTGTGACCGAGGAGCCTGGCACCACGCGGGACATTGTGCGCGGCAGCGTGATGATGGGCGGCCTGCGCGTTCACCTGTCCGACACGGCAGGCATACGGGAAGGCGGCGGGCAGGTGGAAAAGTTAGGGATCGAGCGGGCATTGAATGCCGTCCAGTCGGCGGATCTGGCGCTGTTGGTCATCGATGGCTCCCGGCCCATTGATGACCAGGACAGGGCGCTGATGAGGATGGTTCAGGACAGGCAGCATGCGGTGTTGCTCAACAAGTGCGACCTGCCCGGGGCGGACGGGCTGCCTGAGGGGCTGCCGGTATCCGCCCGCACCGGCGAAGGCTTGCCAGCAGTGACTGATTTGATCGTGCGCCAGGCCGGGCATCCGGGTGAAACCGCGCTGACGCTGGCGCGCCACATGCGCTTGGCCAGGTTGGCGGCCGACCACCTGACGGCAGCGGCGGACGCCATGCGGGACGGCGCGCCGCTTGACCTTTGCGCCATTGACCTGACGGCAGCGCTGAACGCATTGGATGAAATCACGGGCGAGCGCGCGGGGGAGGACATCCTCGACAGCATCTTTTCTACTTTCTGCGTGGGAAAATAAAAAAAGTTCTTGACAAGGTAAGGGAGAGGTGATAAAGTGTTCAGGCGTCTCAAACGCGGGGCGCCCGAACCTTGACAACGATACAGCGAAGGAAGCGAAGAACGACAGTAAATTCTGAGAGTAAATTAGCGTATTGTGCTTAGGAGTACGATAATTAGCGTATTGTGCTTAGGAGTACGATATGTTAAGGATTAAACACAAGAGTTTGATCCTGGCTCAGGACAAACGCTGGCGGCGTGCCTAACACATGCAAGTCGAGCGGAGATAATGGTTGAGTAATCGGCGATTATTTTAGCGGCGGACGGGTGAGTAACGCGTGAGCGACCTGCCTTTTACAGGGGGATAACGGAGGGAAACCTTCACTAATACCGCATGAGACCCCTCAGCCGCATGGCTAAGAGGTTAAAGGATTAGATCCGGTAAGAGAGGGGCTCGCGTCCGATTAGGTAGTTGGTGAGGTAAGGGCTCACCAAGCCAACGATCGGTAGCCGACCTGAGAGGGTGATCGGCCACATTGGAACTGAGAACGGTCCAAACTCCTACGGGAGGCAGCAGTGGGGAATATTGGGCAATGGGGGGAACCCTGACCCAGCGACGCCGCGTGAGGGAAGAAGGTTTTCGGATTGTAAACCTCTGTCCT
>JAGVSV010000229.1 GCA_019137115.1 Bacillota bacterium | reverse complement strand
GGATAGCACACTAAGCGCTTCTCACCTTTGTCGATCAGCATGCCGTCCACCAGGGCAAAGCGCGGATGATCCGTTGAGAGCGACAACTCAGCTTTTGTACCCACAAAGGGATTGCCGCCCATGGCTTTTAGGCTGTCCGGCAGCGTCATGCCGGTCAGGCTGGAGCAACCGAAAAACGCCCAGTTTCCGATGCTTTGCAGCCCCTCCGGTAACGTGATGCCGGTCAGTCTGAAGCAATAATAAAACGCCTCTTCTCCGATGTGTTGCAGCCCCTCGGGCAGGGTGATGCCGGTCAGTCTGAAGCAGTTGTAAAACGCTTTTGCTCCAATTTCAGCCACGGGGTATTCGTCCACCTTGTCCGGCACCGTCAGTTCCAGGTCATAACCGCTGTACCCTGTGATGACGGCTTCGCCGCTGTCGTTGAGGGTATAGGTAAAGCCGCCGCTTGTGTGCTGTTCAGCATCCCCGCTGCCCGCTGCCCTGGCGGTGTTTCCCTGAACGGCGCAGCCTGTTATCAGCAGCGCCGCCGCCAAAAGCCAAATCCATAGTTTTTTCATGATCATCCCTCCTGAAAAAGATTATGCTGTATACAATATACGGGGATCACCCGGCGGCGTCAAGAATGCGGCGTGCCTTTCTTGAACGCCATCAGCCAATCGATGTATAATGATGCCGCGCCGCGGGGGAGCCGCGGCTGGCGGACAGGGAGGACACCATGTATCGAATACTTGAAAAGGATTATTTAAACAGCACCGTCGCCCGCATTGTGGTGGACGCGCCGCTGGTGGCCAGGAAGGCCAAACCGGGCCAGTTCATCATCCTCAGGGCCAAAGCCGACTCCAAGCGCATACCGCTGACGGTGTCGGCGCAGGACCCGGAGCAGGGCACCGTGACGGTGATCTACCAGGTGGTCGGCGCCGGCACGATGGAGCTGGACACCCTCAGCGCCGGCGACAGCCTGCACGACTTTGTGGGCCCCCTGGGCAAGCCCAGCGACCTGGAAGGGCTTCAAAAGGCCTGCGTGGTGGGCGGCGGCGTGGGCTGCGCCATTGCCTACCCCATCGCGAAGGCGCTGCACGAACAGGGCTGCGCGGTGCACAGCGTCATCGGCTTCCGAAATAAGGACCTGGTGCTGCTGGAGGACGAATTCAGGGCCGTCAGCGACCAGCTGCGTATCGTCACCGACGACGGCAGCTATGGCGAAAAAGGCCTGGTAACCAACGCTTTGGAAAGCCTGATACAGGCCGGCAACGCATACGACCGGGTCATCGCCATCGGCCCGCTGCCCATGATGAAGTTCGTCAGCCTGCTGACCAAAAAGCACGGCATCCCCACCGTGGTGTCGATGAACTCGGTCATGGTGGATGGCACGGGCATGTGCGGCGGATGCCGGCTGACGGTGGGCGGCGAAATAAAATTCGCCTGCGTCGACGGGCCGGAGTTTGACGGCCACCTGGTGGACTTTGACGAGGCAGCCAGCCGTGCGCGCATGTATGAGGAATTTGAAACCCGCGCCCGCGACGAAGCCTGCCGGTTGCTGAACAGGGAGGAGGATTGATATGGAGCGCAACATGTCGCCCGATAAAACGCCCATGCCGGTACAGGACCCGGCTGTGCGCAGCCGCAACTTTGGCGAGGTGGCGCTGGGCTATACCTACGAGATGGCGGTCAGCGAAGCTAAGCGGTGCCTGAATTGCAGGCACAAGCCCTGCGTAGCCGGGTGCCCGGTGGGCGTTGATATTCCGGCTTTCATCGGCAAAATCGCGCAGGATGATATGGAAGGCGCCTACCTGTCGCTGCTGGCGGACAACGCCCTGCCGGCGATATGCGGGCGCGTGTGCCCCCAGGAAAGCCAGTGCGAGGGTGTGTGCGTGCGCGGCATCAAGGGCGAAAGCGTGGCCATTGGCCGGCTGGAACGCTACGCCGCCGACTGGCACCGCCGGCACACCTGCGACATCCCGCCCCGGCCCGCCCCCAACGGCTGCCGCGTGGCGGTGGTGGGCTCGGGCCCTGGCGGCCTGACCGCCGCCGGCGAGCTGGCGAAAATGGGCTACCAGGTGACGGTGTATGAGGCGCTGCACCTGCCCGGCGGCGTGCTGGCCTACGGCATCCCCGAGTTCCGGCTGCCCAAGCACATCGTGCAGAGCGAAATCGACGCCCTCCGGGACATGGGCGTCGCCATTGAAACCAACGTGGTCATCGGCAGAACGCTGACCATTGACGACCTGTTTGACATGGGCTTTGAAGCGGTGTTTGCCGGCACCGGCGCCGGGCTGCCCAGCTTCATGGGCGTGCCCGGCGAATCGCTCAAGGGCGTGTACAGCGCCAACGAATACCTCACGCGCATCAACCTGATGAAAGCCTACCAGAAGAACAGCGCCACCCCCGTGATGATGGGCGGCCGGGTGGCCGTGGTTGGCGGCGGCAACGTGGCCATGGACGCGGCGCGCTGCGCCATGCGGCTGGGCGCCGACGAGGTGAGTATCCTCTACCGCCGCGGCATGGAGGAATTGCCGGCCCGCGCTGAGGAGGTGGCGCACGCGCTGGAGGAGGGCGTTCGCATCGTCACGCTGACCAGCCCAATCTGTGTGCATGGCAACGACCGGGGCTGGGTAACCGGCATCGAATGCACGGAAATGACCCTCGGCGAGTCCGACGCCAGCGGACGGCGCCGGCCCATTGTCAAGCCGGACAGCGCCTTCACCCTGCCGGTGGACACCGTGGTGGTAGCCATCGGCACGTCGCCCAACCCCCTGCTGCGCGCCACCACGCCCGGCCTCCACTGTGACGAGCGCGGCCGCATCATCACCGACGAAAACGGCATGACCTCCCGCGCAGGCGTGTTCGCCGGCGGCGATGCCGTCACCGGTGCCGCCACCGTCATCCAGGCCATGGGCGCCGGCAAACAAGCCGCCCGCGCCATGGACCGGTATATCCGGGCAAAGCGCGGGGAAACCGAGTAGCCAGCAACCTAAACCCGGTAAACAGCCTCGAGCGAACGTTTTATTGCGTCCTGGAATACCTTCTGCTTCGCTCGCTTCGGTTTGCAATCCTCATTCTCCTGCTCACCCTGTGCGCAGATGGTATTATCAATAGAGTGCAAATAATCATTTGTGAGGAAAGGGGAAAGTCCATGAAAATATCAGTAATATACGATTCAAAAACCGGAAACACCAAGCAGGCTGCAGAATGGATGATAGAGAGTATGAATAGTCTAAAAGATGTGGAAGCAAGAGCATTTCATATTCATGCAGTTGATGAGGATTTTGTAAAAGAGTCAAAAGGAATCGTAATCGGTTCACCCTCATATGCTGCATTGATGACGCCTGCTTTACATTCATGGCTTTTATCGGCATCTGGAAAGTTAGGATTTGCAGGAAAACTTGGTGGAGCATATGCAACTGAACAATATACTCATGGAGGAGGTACTCTGGTTATTCAGTCTATCTTAACTTTTGAGATGGTAACTGGCATGCTTTGCTATTCAGGCGGTGTCTCATGTGGCCGCCCGGTTATTCATCTGGGACCGGTTGGCGTTAACAACAATTTAGAAAAACACAATGGCATGGAGTTATACAAGGATAATTTTATGATTTATGGGAAACGTTTTGCTGAAAAAGCCCTCGAGATTATGAGCAAATAGTGGGCAGACCCTACAATGCAATTGACAGCTGTTTCACTGAACTATTTCAATCCACGCTCCCCGTGGGGGGAGCGACTGGGCCAGAAGCCCGAAGCACTCGTGCCCGTCCTAAAATTTCAATCCACGCTCCCTGTGGGGGGAGCGACTTTAATCGGGTCTTAGCGCATTCCGGGAAGCATTCTATTTCAATCCACGCTCCCCGTGGGGGGAGCGACAACCAGCGCGGCTGCGCAGTTTAAGGAAGAACAGATTTCAATCCACGCTCCCCGTGGGGGGAGCGACGCAGCAGGTTCGCGGCGAACAGGCTGCTGAGGACGGAGACGAACTACATCACCAACCAGGCGACCGCCGAGGCTTACGCTGACGCGGGCATCGAAAAATACCGCTACATGGCGGTGCTGGATGGACGCACGAGCCGGATGTGCCAGGAGAAGGACGGGCAGGAGTTTCTGCTGAGCGAGAAAGAGGTTGGCGTGAACTATCCGCCTCTGCATCCGTGG
>JAGVSV010000312.1 GCA_019137115.1 Bacillota bacterium | reverse complement strand
AAACACGCCGGTTGCCCACAACACCTACCGCATGGTGCTGGAAGGGCGGCATGGCTTCACCACGCCCGGCCAGTTTCTGAACCTGACGGTGCCGGGGTTTTACCTGCGGCGGCCGTTTTCGGTGGCGGACTGGGACGACACGAGCGCCATCGTTTACTACAAGGTGGTGGGCGGGGGCACACTGGCGATGGCGGAGCTTGCGCCCGGCACCCAGGCCGACGCCCTCACCGGCCTGGGCAACGGGTTTGACGCGGCAAAAAGCGGGGACAACCCGCTGCTGATCGGCGGGGGCGTCGGCGTGCCGCCGCTGTACCGGCTGTGCAAGGAATTGATTGCGCGGGGCAAGTCCGTGCACGTGGCGCTGGGCTTCGGCAGCGCGCGGGAGGTCTTTCTGGCCGATGAATTCACGGCGCTGTTCACGGCGCTGGGCGCGCAGGTGGACATCACCACCATGGACGGCACCCACGGCGTGCAGGGCGTGGTGCTGGACGCGTGCAGCATGGACCGGTGCAGCTTTTTTTATGCCTGCGGGCCGGTCGCGATGCTCAGGGCGGTGTGTGAAGCGGCGTGCAGCCCCGGCGATGTGAGCCTCGAGGAGCGCATGGGCTGTGGCTTTGGCGCGTGCATGGGTTGCACGGTGTTCACCAAAGATGGCCCCAGGCGCGTGTGCGTGGACGGCCCGGTGTTTGAAAGCGGGGTGCTGTCGTGGTGAACACACGGGTGACGCTATGCGGCATACCGCTTGACAACCCCGTGATGGCGGCGTCGGGCACGTTCGGCTTCGGGCAGGAGTTTGCCAAACTCTATGACCTGAACCTGCTGGGCAGCTTTTCGATGAAGGGCACCACATTATTGCCCCGGGACGGCAACCCGCCGCCGCGCATCGCGGAATGCCCGGCCGGCATGCTCAACGCGGTGGGCCTGCAAAATCCCGGCGTACACGGTCTGATTGCCGACGAACTGCCCAAGCTTGCCAAGGTGTTCCACAAGCCCGTGATGGCCAACATCAGCGGGTTTTCTGTGGACGAGTATGTGCAGATTACGGAGTTGCTGGCCCCGGAACCCCAAATCGGCTGGCTGGAGATCAACATCTCCTGCCCCAATGTGCACGGCGGCGGCATGGCGTTTGGCACCGACCCGAAAGCCGCCGCGCACGTCACGCGCGCGGTGCGGCGGGTGACGAAAAAGCCGGTGATCATCAAGCTGTCGCCCAATGTGACGGACATCGCGGACGTTGCAAAAGCCTGTGAGGCCGAAGGCGCGGATGGCTTAAGCTTGATCAACACGCTGCTGGGCATGCGGCTGAACCTCAAAACGCGAAAGCCCGTGCTGCCGTTTGTGACAGGCGGGCTGTCCGGACCCAGCGTGTTCCCGGTTGCGCTGCGCATGGTGTGGCAGGTGTACGAAGCAGTGAAGGTTCCGCTGGTCGGCATCGGCGGCATCCGCACGGCCCATGATGTGCTGGAAATGATGCTGGCCGGGGCCACCGCCGTGCAGGTGGGCAGCGAGAATCTGATCAACCCGTACGCCTGCCCGGGGATCATCGCCGATCTGCCGCAGGCGATGGAAACATACGGGATCAACAACCTGACCGACATCATCGGAGGTGCCCACTGATGGCAAAGGACGTCATCATCGCGCTGGACTTCCCGGACGCGCAGCGCGCGCTTGCATTCCTGGACACGCTGGGCGACGAGCGCCCGTACGTCAAAATCGGCATGGAGCTGTACTACGCCGAGGGGCCGGACATGGTGCGCCGGATCGTTGACCGCGGGCACCAGGTATTCCTCGACCTCAAAATCCACGACATCCCCAACACCGCGGCCGGCGCGGCGCGCTCGGTGAGCCGGTTGGGCGCGAGCATGATCAACCTGCACGCGGGCGGGGGCATCACCATGATGCGCGCTGCGGCTGACGCGCTGCGGGATACGCCGGGCGAGCCGCCGCTACTGATCGCGGTGACGATGCTGACGTCGCTCAACCAGGATGCGCTGACCCATGAGCTGCTGATCGCGCGGCCGGTGCAGGACGCAGTGCTGCACTACGCCAGCAACGCCAAAGCTGCAGGGCTGGACGGCGTGGTGTGCTCCCCGCATGAAGCCAGGCCGGTGCACGATTTGCTGGGCGACGCGTTCTTGACCGTCACGCCGGGGGTGCGCTTTGCCGAGGACGCCGTGGGCGACCAGCAGCGCGTGACCACCCCGGACATGGCGGCGCGGCTGGGATCGGACTACATCGTGGTGGGCCGCCCGATCACGAAAGCTAACAACCCGCTGGAAGCATACAGGAGGTGCAGGGATGCGTTTGTCGGTATCTGAACAGATTGCACGGGGCTTGCTGGACATCGGCGCGGTGTTTTTGCGGCCGGATGAGCCGTTCACCTGGGCCAGCGGCATCAAAAGCCCGATCTACTGCGACAACCGGCTGACGCTGTCGGCGCCCGATCTGCGCACAACCATTGAGCAGGCCATCGCGGACACCGTGACGGCGCACTACCCGCAGGCCGACTGCCTGATGGGCACCAGCACCGCGGGCATCCCGCACGCGGCAATCGCGGCGCACCTGCTGCGGCTGCCGATGGGCTATGTGCGCTCGGGCAGCAAGGACCACGGGCGGCACAACCGCATCGAGGGACGCCTGGATAAGGGGTGGAACGCCGTGGTCATTGAAGACCTGATCTCCACCGGCGGCAGCGTGATCGAGGTGGTGGACGCGTTGCGCGAGGCGGGCGCCAACGTGCTGGGCATCGTGAGCATCTTTACCTACGGCATGGAAAAGGGCATCGCGCGGCTTGCCGAAGCCCATGTGACCAACATCAGCCTGACGGACTTTGACACCGTGGTGCGCGTGGCGGCCGAAGGGGGCGATATCAAGCCTGCGGACGTGGAACGCCTGACGCGCTTCCGCGACAACCCGGCGGATGAATCCTGGATCATCCCATCAACATAAGGAGACGCTATGAGGCACATCACCAGCATCACGGACCTGAGCATCGCGGAGATTGACGAGCTGATCCTGACCGCCAACGACATCATCGCCCACCCGGACAAATACCGGGAGCTGTGCCGCCACAAGAAGCTAGCCACGCTGTTTTACGAGCCGTCCACCCGCACGCGCTTGAGCTTTGAAGCCGCCATGTATGAACTGGGCGGGCAGGTGCTGGGCTTTTCGGAGGCGGCGTCCAGCTCCGCCGCCAAGGGTGAAAGCGTGGCGGACACGATCCGCACGGTGTGCTGCTATGCGGACATTATCGCCATGCGCCACCCCAAGGAGGGCGCGCCCACCGTGGCCGCGCTGCACGCCACGGTGCCGGTCATCAACGCGGGCGACGGCGGGCACAACCACCCCACGCAAACATTGACCGACCTGCTGACGATCCAGGCAGAAAAAGGGCGGCTGGATCACATGACGGTGGGGCTGTGCGGCGACTTGAAGTTCGGGCGCACGGTGCACTCGTTGATCACGGCGATGTGCCGCTACCCCGGCGTACAGTTTGTGCTGATCTCGCCGGAGGAGTTAAAGGTGCCCAGCTACGTCAAAATCCCGCTGAAAAGCGGCAACGTGCCGTATACGCAAACGACCGACCTGGCCAGCGTGATGCCCGAGCTGGACGTGCTGTACATGACGCGTGTGCAGCGCGAGCGGTTCTTCAACGAGGACGACTACGTGCGCCTCAAGGACAGCTACATCCTGACCCCGGAAAAGCTGGAATCCGCACGGCCCGACCTGATCATCCTGCACCCGCTGCCCAGGGTCAACGAAATCGCCGTCGCCATCGATGAGGACCCACGCGCCAAGTACTTCAAACAAGCGCTGTACGGCAAGTTTGTGCGCATGGCGCTGATCCTGAAACTGCTGGAGGTGCACGCATGAACATCGATTCCATCCAGAACGGCATCGTCATTGACCACATCAAAGCCGGTCAGGCGATGCAGATCTATGACTTCCTGGAACTGGGGCTGCTGGACTGCCCGGTGGCGATCATCAAGAACGCCGCCAGCACCAAGATGGGCCGCAAGGACATCATCAAGATCGATTCCGAGCTCAAGATTGACTTAAACGCGCTGGGCTACATCGACCCGGAGATTACGATCAACATCATACGGGACGGCGTGCGTGTCAAGAAATATCACCCCGAACTGCCCGAGCTGATCACCAACATCATCCGCTGCAAAAACCCGCGCTGCATCACCAGCATCGAGCAGGAATTGCCGCATGTGTTCAAATTGATCGACCGGGCCAGGGACGAATACCGCTGCGTGTACTGCGAGAGCAAGGCGGGGATATAGGCGGGCTGGACGGCCGGGTTTTTCTGGCGGCGGGGCGCTGAAACAATTTTCGTCCAACTTGTTTCAACTGTCTGCGCGACGGTATATTGATGGTATTGGCACGGAATGCCATCCCGAAATGCCACCCATTGAAAGGAGCGCAGTATGCCAGACAAGAAATCGGTCGCCCAGAACCTCAAGGAAGAGGCCGGCACCCTGGCGGAAAAGACCAAAGCAAAGGCGCAGAAAGCCACCGGCGCGGTCAAGGAAGCCGTGGGCAAAGCGACGGCAAAGCGACGGACAACGCCAGCCTGAAAGCCAAGGGCAAAGCCCAGAAAACCGAGGGCAAGGTGCGCGAAGCCATCGCCGAAGCCACCGACGAGGTGCGGGACGCCAAGGAACAGGCGCAGAAGAAAGCCAAAAAGTAGTATACGGATGTAGATTGACTGCCGGGGCATTGCCCCGGCGTTTTGCTGTGCGCGCCGCGCGGTGTATGATGGCATCAGACATTTGATGAGGGAGCTTATCCATGCCGGAGGATCGCGTGCGCGCCTTGCTTCAGGAGCTCGGGGACGCCTGCCAGGCATCGCTGGGGGCAGACCTGACCGGCGTGTATGTGCACGGATCGCTGGGGTTTGGCTGTTTCCGCTGGGAGGTCAGCGATGTGGATTTCCTGGTGGTGGCCGACGCGCCGCCGCCGGTCGCGTCCACAGCGGACTTGTTGAGGCGGCTGGCGGTGATTGACGCCCACGGCCCGCCCAAGGGGCTGGAAGCCAGCCTGCTGCTTCGCCGGGACTGCGCCGTGGTTGATCACCCGGTGCCGTTCCTGATGCACTATTCCCCCGCTTACCGCGATGCCGCGCGGACCGACCCCGTAGCGTATGCGGCGCAGCCTGTACGGCGCGACCCCGACCTGGCGGCGCACATCATGGTGCTGCACCAGGTGGGCTTTGCGCTGTGCGGCCCGCCGG
>JAGVSV010000063.1 GCA_019137115.1 Bacillota bacterium | reverse complement strand
CGATAAACCCAATTGTGAACATATGTCCCTCCGTTTCGTCAATAGCGGGGCCTGGCGTAGCCCATGATGTCGCTGTCCGTCAGCCGGTACAGCCGGGTATCCACGCTGCCGCCGGCCGCGCCCTCCAGGGTGTATACATAGTTGGCATCCACATCGTACACAATGCCGATGTGCGAGAACGTCGTCGCGGCGCGCGCACTGCTCCAGCGGAAGTAGATCAGGTCGCCGATTTCCGGCGTGTAGGCGGTGATCTCCATGCGGCTGATGGGGCTTAATTGCTGCGCCTGCACCTGTGCCGCGCGCGGCGCGAAGAAATAGACAAACGCCTTTTGCTGGTCATAGAACACGCCGTCCACGTCGCGGGCGTTGTTGATCACGCTCTCCGGGATGTCGGCGTGCCGCGCGGCCCAGGATATGAAGTACGAGCAGTAGGACTCCGACGGGTCGTTGTAGTATGCGCCGTACTTGGAGTAGGGGCCGCCCGGGCCGGTGCCGGCCAGAATGCGGCTTTCGCTGCTGCCGCCGCGGAAACCCAGCTGCGTGAACGCGATACCCAGCAGGTCGGCCTTTTTGTCCCCGCTGAGCGTGTACGCCCCCTGGGTGAAAGCGCGGGAAAGGTTGGTCAGCGGCGACGCAACCGGCAGGATGCGCAGGGCGTCTGTGGGCATATAGCCGTTGCGGTGCTTGTACGTGACGTGGTACCAGCCCGCGCTTTCCTCCAGGATGGTCACGGCCGCCCCGGCAGGCACAGTTTGCACGATACCGGACGAGGTGCGCGCGGCGCTGCGCATGCTCACCGCGCCGGAGGTCTGGTTGATGCCGGTTTGCATCAGCGCCTGGCTGGGCGTTTGGGTTTTGGTGTACAGCAGCGCCAGGGTGGTGGGGTCGGCAGCACCCGTGGCGGGCAGGCCGTACTGCGCCTGGAAATTTCGCACCGCTGTGGTGGTGCGGCTGCTGTATTCGCCGTCCGGGCTGAGCTGCCCGGCGTTGGCCGATGTGAGCGCGGCCTGCAACAGGCGGATCTGACTGGCGTCGCTGCCCTTGGTCAGCGTCTGGGCAACCGAAGCGCCCGCGCTGTCCGGGGGCGCGGTGGCCGCTCCAGTGGGCGTGGCGGGCACGGTTTGCGCGATATTTCCCGGCGTCGCTGTCGCGCCCGCGGTTTCTGTCAGCAGCAGCGCCCATGTCTTGGCGCCCGCGATGCCGTCAGCCTTGAGCCCGTTGCGGGACTGGAAGGTTTTCAGCGCGTTGCGGGTCATGCGGCCAAAGTTGCCATCCAGCGCCAGCGGGAACCCGTGCAGGTTGAGCGCCTGCTGCAGCGCGATCACCGGCGCGCCGCGCGCCCCGGGCCGCACGGTGCCGTAGGTGACGGGCGCGGCGTTCGTTGGCGGAGCCGTGGATGGCGCGGCGGTTTGTTGGGGCGCTGCGGTGTGTTCAGGCACGGGGGTCTGCTCGGGCGCCGCGGTCGGGGCCGGGGCGTCATACAGTTTCGTCAGCGTCTGGTTGCCCGCGATGCCGTCCTGCCGCAGACCATGGGCAGCCTGGTACCGGCGCACCGCCAGGCGCGTCTCCCGCCCGTACACGCCATCGGCCGTGATTTTGTGCCCCTGGGCGATCAGCGCCCTTTGAAGGGCGACCACCTCCTGCCCGCGCGCACCGGGCCGGAGCGTCGCGTACGCCGCCAGGCCCGTCAGGCACACCGCCATCAGCGCCAGTGACAGCACGGCGCATATCCATCGTTTCATTGCGGTCCCTCCCATTGGTTGAACGTCATATAACGCAGCATTTCCTTCCCCTACAGTACCTTCTGCGCGGGAAAAATGCAACAAAGCGCGTGCAAAAAAGGGGCCGCCCGAAGGCGCGCCCCGGAGAAAGGCGGTTGTATATTCGCAGCAACGAACGTTGCTGTCACTCGTGAAAAGTTTTCCTGCGTTGTCCGCAAAGCCTGTATCCAGCGGGCTTAATCCCCATCTGGTGCCCGCAAAATTGCAGCAGGTGTTACGGACGGATGATTCTGCTTATGATCTCCTTGCTGGACTTGACGCCATCAACCTGAGCCTCAAGTGTTTCCCTGGCTTGATCCCACGTAAGGATCGTTACGGAGTATTCGCCGCATTCGTAAGCATATCCATCCCCGGCATCCTCGTACAGTTCATATTCCGCATCTTTTCCGGTATATACGTGAAATTCGACGGGCATCGGCTGGTCAGCGTACTGCACCGGCTGCTGCATGGGAAGGATCGAGCCTGCCTTGACATACAGTGGGATCATGTCCAGCGGGGCGTCCGCCATGATGTCCTGTCCGCCTTCATAATGCCGTCCGGTCCAGAAGTTATACCAATCCGCTCCCGCCGGCAGGTAGACCTTGCGCATGCTGCTGTTGCACAAGGACGCCTCCCCCTTGGACGCATCATACATCGGTTCGGTCACTGGGCAGACCATCAGGTTCTCTCCAAACAGGTATTGGTCTTTGATCTGGATTGCCCGCTCGTCCAGGGGAAAGTCGAAGGCGAGCATCCGCATCAGCGTGCCATTGTTTTTCCACACTTTGCCCGCTTCCGAATAGGTGTACGGCAGCAACTGGTAGCGCAGCCGGTTCGTTTTGACAAGGGAATCGTACACCGCATCGCCCGGTTCGCCGTAGTGCCACAATTCTCTGCGGACGTCCGTTCCATGCGCGCGGAAGATGGGCAGGAAGCACCCCAGCTGATACCAGCGCGCAAACAGCTCTCGGTATTTGGGGTCATCGCTCCCCTGCTCATAATCGCCATCCCAGTACCACTGCAGCCCCTTCTTGACAAAGAACGCACCGATGTCCATCGTCCAGTACGGCAGACCGCTGGCGCAGAAATTGAGCCCGGCGGCGATCTGCTTTCTCAGCGTTTCCCAGGAAGCCGAAGTGTCACCCGACCATAGGATGGCGCCATACCGTTGGCTGCCAATGCTTCCACTGCGTGTGAGGTTCACAACGCGCTTCTGATCGGTCACGCTCCGCTGCCCTTCATAAACACCCCGTGCGTGGAAAAGTCCATATGCGTTGGACAGCGCCAGCGGCGCTTGTTGCTCCGCGCTTTGGACATACTCCTTGTACATATTGGCCGGGATTGGCTTTTCGATGTGGTTCCACTCCGGGGTAAAGGGTTCGCTGGAGTCACACCACCAGGCGTCGACTCCATGAACAAAGAGGTTTTCGTTCAGTTGCCGCCAGTAGACCCCGCGCGCCTTTTCATCAAATGCATTGTACGTAGTGCTGAAAGGAAGCAACAGATCCTGCTGTGCGAACTCCTTGTAGTCGTCGCTTATTTCGTCCGCATTGGGCCATATGGAAATCATGAACCGCACATGCTCATCATGAAGCGCGCGCGTCATTTCACCCGGCTCCGGGAAGCGCTTCACGTCGAGTTTCTTCTCGCCCCAATGCCCATCCCGCCATGAATGCCAGTCCAGTATGACGCAGTCCAGGCCCAACTGTCGGCGGCGGTACTCCGCCGCTACGTCCAGTATTTCCTGCTGCGTTTCATAGCGTTCCTGCGACTGCAGATAGCCAAAAGCCCATCGGGGCGGCAGCGATGCCTTTCCGGTCAGCGTCCGGTAGCCATCGATGACCCCGTCCATGCTGCCGCCGAAGATAAAGTAATAGTCAAGTTCCTCCACAGCCTCGGCAAAAAGATAGGAGCCATATTCGTTGTCATTGAAAACCACCGGACAGTATGCGTCCAGCAGCACACCATAGCCCAGGTTGGATACCAGCATCGGTACGGCGATCTTGAGGTTGGCCTGGTGCAGATAGATCGTTTTGCCGCGCACATTGAGCGAACCTTCTTCATGCTGCCCCAAGCCAAACAACGCTTCCCTTTCCTGCCAGACAAAGTTCAGCTGCGCGCGGTAAAGCGTGCGGTCGTAAATCTTCCTGGCAGCCTGAACGACCTGTTTTTCACCATCGGGCGTAGTAACCGTCACCACCTTTGCAGGCGTGCTCGTGTCAACCCGGAAGCTGTCAAAGGCTTCCAGTGTCCTTGCCTGCCTTTCATTCTCCCTTAGCAGGGGAGTCCCCTCATTCGTTTCATACGCGATGGAGAGCGTACTGCGGTCAACCCGCGCACATAGCCCAGACGTGCAAACGCATACTTCCGTGTCCGACTCTTCAAAACGCCAA
>JAGVSV010000230.1 GCA_019137115.1 Bacillota bacterium | reverse complement strand
GCGGCCAGCACGGCGGTTTTCAGCGCCTGCGCCACGGTATGCGGCGCCATGAACAGGCCCTGGAAAAACGCGCGGTACCCGGCCTCATAGCTGCCGATCTCCCGGCCGATGCCCGGCGCGGTCAGCCGGTGTTCGATGCGCCCGATCGCCCGCCTGGTGCCTGCCATATAGCCGCCGGTGGGGGCGATGCCGCCGCCTGCGTTTTTGATCAGGCTGCCCACGATCACATCGGCACCGAAATCGGTGGGCTCATCCATTGTGACAAACGTGCCATAGCAGTTGTCCACCGCCAGATAAATGTCTGGCCTTGTGCGTCGGACGGCATCAAACAGCGGCCGCATGTCCTGAGGAAGCAGCGCGTTGCGCCAGGCGTAGCCGCGGCTGCGCTGCACCCAGATCACGCGGGTTTCGGGGCGCAGGGCGGACAGCACGGCGGCAACATCGATGCCCCCGTCATCGCCGGGCTGCACCTCGTCGTACAAAACGCCCATCTCGCCCAGGGATCCGGGCTGCGTGTCCCGCCCGATCACCTGATCCAGCGTGTCATACGGCTTGCCGCAGGCGGACAGCAAATGGTCACCAGGCAGCAGCAACCCCATCAGGCACACCGACAGGGCGTGCGTGCCGCTGAGCAGGTGCGGCGTGATGATCGCATCCTCGGCGCCAAAGATGGCGGCGGTCACGTGCTCCAGCGTTTCGCGGCCCACGTCCCCGTAGCCATAGCCGGTGGAGCCCGCCATGTCACTGCTGGCGACCCGGTTTTCCCGAAAAGCGCGCAACAACTTGCGGGTGTTGTGCGCCTCCACCTGATCGATGCGGGCAAACGCCCCGCGCGCGCTGTCCTCGGCACGGCGCAAAAGCGCGTCGATGTCTGTCATATCCTCCCCCATTGTGCCGCGATGTCCGTTGCTCGCGCTTGCTGACTGCCCGCTTCCATGGCAAGCCAGGATACGCCTTTCTCCCGCCGGAACCAGGTCATCTGCCTTTTGGCGTAGTTGCGGGTGCGCCGGCTGATGCGTTCCACGGTGTTCGCTAGCGTGGCCTGCCCGTCCAGGAAGGGAATCGCCTCTTTATACCCCAACCCCTGCATGCTCTGCGCGTCGCGGGGCACGCCGCGTGAAAGCAAGCCGCGCACTTCTTCAAAAAGTCCTGCGTCCACCATGCGCGTGACCCGGGCATCGATGCGCCGGTACAGCGTTTCCCTGTCCCATTGCGTTGCGTAGATGCGCATGTCGTAGCGCTGGTCGTTTTCCTGTGGCATGGTTTGTTCCGAGAACTTGTGGCCGGTGACCGCCAGCACCTCCAGCGCGCGGATCACGCGCCGGGTGTTGTTCGGGTGCAACTGGCGCGCGGTTTCGGGGTCCTTTTGCGCCAGCACCGCGTGCACGGCTTCCGGCCCTTCTCTCTCCAACATTCGCTGGTATACGCCACGGACTTCGTCATCCCGGGCGCTGTTGCCCAGCGTCATCGGGTAGCGCAGCGCACGCAGGTACAGCCCCGTGCCGCCCACCAGCACCGGGACGCGGCGGCGCGCGGCAATGGCCTGTATACAGGCATCCGCGCCCTGCACATATTCCGCGACCGAGTAGGATTGCTCCGGCGCGCACACATCCACCATGTGGTGCGGCACGCGCGCGCGGTCACTTTGGCTGGGCTTGGCGGTGCCGATATCCAGCCCCCGGTACACCTGCATGGAGTCCATGCAGACGATTTCGACGGGCAGATGATCGCTGAGCGCCATCGCAAGGTCCGATTTGCCGCCGGCGGTGGGGCCAATGATCGCCAAGACCTTCAGACGCCTGCATTCCCCCATGCTATGACTGAATGCGGCGGAAGCGCTTCTCCAGCTCGCCGCGCTTGATGGACATCATCAGCGGCCGCCCGTGCGGGCAGGTGGGCGTGACATTGCCGTCCAGCATGTCGCGCACCAGGCCGATCATCACCTCATCGGACAATTTTTCGCCGCTCTTGACCGCGTGCCGGCAGGCCGAGCGCAGGATATGCTCTACCACCTGACGGTCGGACATCTGGCCGGTGGATTCCAGCTCGTCCAGCGCGTCGCGGAAGCTTTCCTGTGCCACCGCTTCGCCCAGCTGCATGGGTACCGAGTGCAGCCTGATGGTCTGCTCGCCAAAGTCCTCCGCGTCAAAGCCGCCGTCCGCCAGCTGGGCCTGATAGGTCAGAAACGCGCGGTATTCGCGGTAGGACATGCGCATGGCAATGGGCGCCAACAGCATCTGGGACAGCCCGCCCTGGTCATAGGCTGCCAGCATCCGGTCAAACAGCAGGCGCTCGTGCAGCGCGTGCTGATCGCACAGGATCAGCGCGTCCTCGCTTTCAAACAGGATGTAGGTGCGGAACGCCTCGCCCACCAGCCGCACCGACGTGGGGTGCAGCGCGGGCGCCACCGGCGGCAGGGTGACCTGCTCCGGCGGCGGATCGGCTGCGGATGCGGGCGGCTCCAGCTTTTCCCAGTCCGACGACCGCGCGCGCCATGCCGACGAAACCGGCTGTCCGGGCACGGGTTCCGCACGCGTGATGGTAATGGACGGCGTATCCTGAGATTTGTCCTCAAAGATGGGCGGGGGGTCGGCCTGCGCCGCGCCGGGGGACAGCGCGTCCCGGATGATGTCGGTCACGGCGGAAGCCACCGCCGCTTCCTCCCGGAAGCGCACCTCCCATTTGTTGGGGTGCACGTTGACGTCCACCTGATCATACGGCATGATCAGGTATAGCACGCACAGCGGGAAGCGCCCGATCATCACGCGCTGGCGGCAGGCTTCCTCCACGGCACGGCTCAACAGTTCGCTGCGCATGGCGCGGCCGTTTAAGAAAAAGCTCTGGTGGCTGCGGTTGGCGCGGGACGCTTCGCCCACGCCGACGAAGCCATCCAGCACCAGCCCCGACCCCGCGCCGTGCATGGGCGTCAGCTGACGCAATGTCTGGATGCCATAGACGCTCATCACCGCACTTTCGGCGCGGCCGTCTCCGGGGCTGGTGTAGATGGTTTTCCGGTCGCTGATCAGGCGGAAGGCAACCTCCGGATGTGAAAGGATCAGCCGCATCATCAGGTCGCTGACCTGGCTGGCTTCGGCGGAGGGCTTGCCCAGGAACTTGCGGCGCGCCGGCGTGTTGAAGAACAGCTCGCGCACGGTGATGGACGTGCCCTCCGGGGACGCGGCCTCAACCGGCCCTTCAAACTGGCCGCCCTCGTTGCGCACCTGCATGCCAAAGTCGGTTCCCTTGGGGCGGGTCACCAGCGTGACGCGGCTGACCGCAGCGATCGACGCCAGCGCCTCCCCCCGGAACCCCAGCGTGCTGATGTGCGCCAGGTCATCCGCCGAGCGGATCTTGCTGGTGGCGTGGCGCTCAAACGCCAGGCGCAAATCCTGGCTTTGGATGCCGGAGCCGTTGTCGGTGACGCGCATGTGTGTCAGGCCACCGTCCGCAATCTCCACGGTGATCGCGGTGGCGCCGGCATCCATCGCGTTTTCCACCATTTCCTTGATGGCAGCGGCCGGCCGCTCCACCACCTCGCCGGCCGCGATCTGGCCCACCACATGCGGCGGCAGTTTGACAATCCGTGTATCCGCCATCGCCGCCCTCCTACAGCTTGCGCGCTTTTTCGCGCAGCAAAAACAGCGCGTTGAGCGCGTCCATCGGGCTCATCGCCAATACGTCCATCTGGCGCAGCTCTTCGACCAGCTCGGTTTTGCCATATTCCAGCAGCTGCACCTGCTCGTTGCGGCGCTTGCCTTTTTCCAGGATGTTGCGGCCGATGGCGTTCTGGCTGATGTTGCTGGCAAGGAGCCGCGCCTGGATCTCCCGTGCGCGGGCGATGACCGAGCGTGGAACGCCCGCCATGCGCGCCACATGCACGCCAAAGCTGCGGTCGGCGCCGCCGCGAACGATCTTGCGCAGAAAGATGACCTCATCCCCCATCTCCTTGACCGACACGCAGTGGTTTTCCACGCCCTCCAGCACGCCCTCCAGCTCCGACAACTCGTGGTAATGGGTGGCAAACAGGGTTTTGGCGCCCGAGCGCTTGGGGTCGGCCAGGTACTCCACCGCCGCCCAGGCAATCGACAGCCCGTCAAACGTGCTGGTGCCCCGGCCGATTTCGTCCAGGATCACCAGGCTGTCTTTGGTCGCGGTGCGCAGGATGTACGCCAGCTCGGTCATCTCCACCATGAAGGTGCTCTGCCCGCCTGCCAGATCGTCCGCCGCGCCGATGCGGGTGAAGATGGCATCCACCAGCGGGATGTCAGCGCGGGCTGCAGGCACAAAGCTGCCCATGTGGGCCATCAGCACGATCAGCGCGGTCTGGCGCATATAGGTGCTTTTGCCCGCCATGTTGGGGCCGGTCACGATCAGCATGCGCTTGTCCACCGGGTTCATGTGGGTGTCGTTGGGGACAAAGCCCCCGTCCCCCAGCATTTTTTCCACCACCGGGTGGCGGCCGTCCACGATGTCAATGGCGCCGGTTTCGTTGATCGTGGGGCGGACATAGCCGTTTTCCCGCGCCACGCGCGCCAGCGACAGCAACGCGTCCACGGCCTTGAGCCCCTGCGCGGTGCGCTGTAAATCCTTCAGCGCGCCCAACAGCCACGCCCGCACGCCGTCAAACAGGGTTGCCTCCAGCTGCACCGCTTCGCTTTGGGCGCCCAGCACCCGCCGCTCGATGCCGCGCAGTTCTTCGGTGGTGAAGCGCTCCACATTGGCCAACGTCTGCCGGCGCACATACCGGTCGGGCACCAGCGCGTAGTTGGACTTGGTGACCTCGATGTAGTATCCGAACACGCGGTTGTACTGCACGCGCAGGTTTTTAATGCCGGTGGCTTCCCGTTCCCGCAGTTCCAGATCGGTCAGCCACTGCGCGCCTTCGCGCGTGGCGGCGCGCACCTCGTCCAGCTCCTTGCTGTACCCGTCCCTGATGATGCCGCCCTCGGTGGTTGATAATGGCGGATCATCTTCAATGGCGCGGGTGAGCAGGTCAAGAATGTCCGGCAATGGATTCAGCTGATCCAGCACCACCTGCATATGGGGTTCTGTGATGGACGACAGCAGCGCGCGCACCTGGGGCAGCTGTTCCAGCGTACGGGTCAGCGCCACGCAGTCCCGCGCGTTGAGCGTGCCATAGGACACACGGGACAGCAGCCGCTCCATGTCGTACACCTGCTTTAAGGACAGCGCCAGCTCCTCACACAGCACGGGCTGCTCATATAGCGCGGCCACCTGTGCCTGCCGCACCAGAATGGGCTCCCGCCGGGTTAGCGGCTGTTCCACCCAGGCGCGCAGCTGGCGCGCGCCCATGGCGGTGACGGTTTTGTCCAGCAGCCACAGCAGGGAGCCCTGCACGCTGCGGCTGCGGATGCCCTCGGTCAGCTCCAGATTGCGGCGCGTGGCCAGATCCAGCGGCATGGCGTCGCTGTCCGCCACCAGGTGCAGCGAGGTGATGTGCTTGAGCGATGCCTTTTGCATGTCATCCAGGTAGGATAAAAGCGCGCCTACCGCCGCCGTCGCCGGGGCTTCGGACTGGGTGAGCCCGAGCGCGCCCAGATTGTCCACCTGAAAATGGGCAAGCACCTTTTCCCGCGCGGCTTTTGCCGCAAACCGCGCGGCGGGGTAAGGCGCCACGAACGTGTCCACCGCCTGCTTGACCAGATCAGGCGCGGAGGTAACCACCTCGCTGGGCGCAATCATGTTGAGCGTCGCGCGCAATTCCTGGGCTGGGTCGTTGATCACCGTGGCCAGGAACTCCCCCGTGGTGACATCGCACCAGGCCAGCCCGGCGCGGCTGCCCACGGGGTGTACGGCGGCAATATAGTTATTCCTGCGCTCGTTGAGCGCGTTTAGATCACTGACGGTGCCGGGCGTCACCACGCGCACAATGGCACGCTTGACCAGCCCTTTGACCAGCGCCGGGTCCTCGGTCTGCTCACAGACCGCCACCTTGTAGCCGCGCTCGACCAGGCGGGCGATGTACCCATCCGCCGCGTGCCAGGGCACCCCGCACATCGGGGCGCGCTCAGGCAGGCCGCAGTCACGCCCCGTGAGGGTCAATTCCAGCTCTCGGCTGGCAGTGATCGCGTCGTCAAAGAACATCTCATAGAAGTCCCCGAGCCTGAAAAACAGCAGCGCGTCGGGGTGCTCCTCCTTGATGGTCAGGTACTGCCGCATCATCGGCGTCAGTTCGGACATGGGTTCCCTCTTAACGCACGCTGCAGCCGCTGCAGCCCACGCACCCGTCGCTGCCGCAGCTATCCTCGTCGCTCTCCGGCGACAGCACGCGCTGCAGCTCCATGTTAACGCCGTTCATCATCGCGGAAAACGCGGTACGCGCATTGGTCAGCTTCTGCATCTGCTGGTTGCGGCGCAGCGTTTCCTCGATACCTTCCATCTGCCGGGTCAGGTCGCCGATCTTCTTGTAGTCCGGGGTAGGTGATTTGGTCTCCTCCTCCACCTGGCGTTGTTTGAGGGCATAATCGTTGTAGATGGCTTCCAGCGCCGTATCAGCGGACGCCTCGTCCTCGGCGTTGCGCATCTGTTCGTACTCAGCGCTTTGGGCGATCGCCGCGGCCAGCTCCCTGGCCTTGTCCATGACATGTTGGCTCATGTGGTTTCCTCTTTCATTATCCGACCGCGCAGCGTGTTGCTGCCGGCGCCAGTGATGGTAACGGGTACGATGCGCCCGATCAGGGCAGGGTCACCCGGGAAATTGACGGAGATGTTGCGCTCCCCTTTCCCGGTTAAGTGTTCGCGCCGCCGGGCGGTGCCGTCCACGAGCACGTGCTGGGTGGTGCCCGCCAGGCTGGCAAGCACCTCCCCGGTGATGCCTTCCTGCAGCGCGATCAGGCGCTCAATGCGCTCGGTGGCCACTTCTTTGGGCAGATGCCCATCCATTGCGGCCGCTTTTGTGCCTTCCCGCGGGCTGAACACGAACGTGAACGCGCTATCAAAACGCACGTCCCGGACGAGGTCCATGGTTTGCCGGAAGTCCTCCTCGGTTTCGCCGGGGAAGGCAACGATCAGGTCGGTGGTCAGGCCGATGTGCGGCGCGGCCTTGCGCAGCGCGCGCACACGCTCCAGGTACTTTTCCGCCGTGTAGCGCCGGTTCATCAACCCCAGAATCCGGTCGCTGCCCGACTGCACCGGCAGGTGCAGGTGGCCGCACACGCGCGAGTTGGTCGCCAGCTGCTCGATCAGGGCGTCCGACAGATCCTTCGGGTGCGAGGTCATGAATCGGATGCGCGGGATGCCGGTATCCGACACCAGCTGCAGCAGACGCGCAAAATCCATCTCCCCGCGGTCGTGCCCATAGGAATTAACATTCTGCCCCAGCAGCGTCACTTCCTGCACGCCGGATGCCGCCAGCGCCTCCACTTCCTTCAGGATTTGCGCTGCTTGGCGTGAGCGCTCGCGCCCGCGCACATAGGGCACGATGCAGTAGGAGCAGAAGTTGTCGCAGCCGTGTGTGATCGCCACATACGCCTTGTGTGGTGCGGTGCGGTACACCGGCACATCCTCAAACAGCGTGCTGGGGTCCTCGCCCACATCCACCACGCGCGCGCCGGACTCCAGCAAGCGCAGCAGCATTTCGGGCAGGCGGTAAAAATCCCCCGTGCCGAACGCCAGGTCGACAAACGGGTACTGGGTCAGGATGCGCTCCGCCATGCCCTGCTGCTGCATCATGCAGCCACACACGCCGATCAACAGCCCCGGTTTTGCCTTTTTGAGCTCCTTGAGCCACGTGATGTTCCCCAGGGCTTTGCGCTGGGCGTTTTCGCGGATACAGCAGGTGTTGAACAGTACCAGCTCCGCGTCCCCTCGGGTGTCGGCTTCGGAAAGGCCCATGTCGCGCAGCATGCCGGCCAGTTTTTCCGAGTCATGCACGTTCATCTGGCAGCCTAAGGTGACGATGTGGTAGGAAGCAGGGCGCGCGGGGTGCCGACGCACCTTTGCCGCCAGATCGCGCTGCTCCCGCATTTGGTCCCTGGTGATGACGGTAACCGCCGTGCTCATGGGGATTCCTCCGAAGGGGTTGGCGTCATTTGCTGCCCGGATCCGCCGCAGGCAGGGCATGGACTGAGCCGCTGTGCCCGCAGGCTGTCGGACGTCTTGCGCCGGGTGATTTCCAGCAGCCCTAGCCTTGTAAAGCCGTGGACAACGGTCTTGACCGGATCGCGCAACAGCGCTTGTTTGAGCGCGTCCAGCACCTGCTCCCGGTCGCTTTGGCTGTCCATGTCAATCAAGTCAATCACCACGATGCCGCCGATGTTGCGCAGCCGCATCAGGCGGGCAACTTCCTGTACCGCTTCCAGGTTGGCATTCAGGATCGTGCGCGCGCGGTTCTTATCCTGGGTGGCCTGCGCGGTGTTCACGTCAAACACGGTCATCGCTTCACAGGGATCGACGACCAGCTCCGCCCCGCACCTTAGATGTACCCGTCTGCGCAGCGCCTTGGACAGACTGTCCCGCACCCGATACAGAAGGAACGGGTTTTCCGCGGTTTCCACGGGAATATCCGTACCGGGTACCGCACCGGGATCGTTGGTCAGGATGCGCTCGGGCAAAACGGCGACATCCCGCAGCATGGCGGACACGGGGTCCGGCGCGGGGAGAATCAGCGCGGGCGCGGTGGTGCCTGCCGAGACGGAGACGGCCTCGCTATACTTCCGGGCAAGCTCCGCCAACTCCTGGCGCACGGCATCTTCAGGCACATCCAGGCGCCATTTGGGGCGGGGCGACGCGCGCGGCCAGGTCCATCAGGCGTTTCCGGTTCGTGCTCTGTCCGGCGCGCGCCGACACATGATGGCTTTTGCCCATGGGCAGCAGCACCGCATAGCGCCCGGCCAGCGCGATGTCCTGGGTAAGATAGGCGGCTTTGCCGCCAGTGGGCGCCTTTTTAACCTGCACCAACACGGCGTCACCGGGTTTGGGCATAGTCTCGCCGCCCATTTCGTCAAAGGGCAAAAACCCTTCTTCCCTGGCGGTGATGCGCACAAACACGGCTTGCAGGCTGTTCATCACGCGGCCCACACGGCCTTTGTACACCGCTTCGGGCTGCAAGCCGGGGCTGGCTTCCTCCAGGCGGTATTCCGTGAGCAGTCCTTCCTCCAGCAGCGCCAGCTCCAATGTGTCGCCGTGCCGCTCCACCAACAGCTGGTTCATGCGTTCTCCAGCGGCACCAGCAAGTTGTTCAGCAGCCGCGTGCGTGTGACCCGGCATGCGGGCACCGGGATATGCTTTACATCAGAGAGCGCCGCGATCAGCAGGTCGGGCTTGCAGGTGCCGCTTTGGTTGAGAGACAGCACCGCGTGAAGCCCTTCGGGCTTGGCAACCAGGTTGAACACCAGAGGCCGCAGGTCAATCTGCTTTTCACCGGACTTCGTTCGGTGGGTGGCCATATAGCGATCCCGCGCCAGGAATTCAGCAGCCGCGGCTTGAAAGGCTTCGGCGTTTTCAGCGGGCACAATGCGGTACGCTGCGGCAAACAGCGCGGCCATGGGCGCCGGGTGCAAATCGTCCACCTGGCGCGCGGCCACGCAGGCAAGCTCCGGCGGCAGTACGGCGTTGAGCTTGTTCAGGAAATCCTCGGTACTGACCGGCGTGTCCAAAGGCACCTCCATCACCTCGCGCTCCCCGGCGATACCCACCGCCAGCGGGGCGGCAAACGACAGCAGGATGTGCGGGTTGAAGCCCTGGGAATATTTGACCGGCAAGCCGCTGCGGCGCAGCGCGCGCTGCATGGCGCGCATCAGGTCCAGGTGACCGATGTGGCGCAGACGCTCGCCCTTTCGGAACACAACCTGCATTTTCATGGCGCGCATGCCCCGGCAATCCCCTGCAAGCCGCAGCCCTGGCAGCCGTCGCGGCAGTCCGGCGTAACGGCGCCATCCAACGCGCGCTGGTACTCCCGCGCCAGATACCCTTTGGTGACCCCGGCGTCGATGAAATCCCACGGCAGCAGCTCGTCCTGGCCGCGCTCACGGTTGGCATAAAACGACGCGTCCACGCCCTGATCGGCAAAGGCTTGCAGCCACAGGTCATAGCGGAAATGCTGCTGCCAGCCGTCCAGTCGGCAGCCAAGTTTCCATGCTTGAAGCAGCACGTCGGCCATGCGCCGGTCGCCGCGGGCAAAGCACGCCTCCAGAAAACTCAGTTCCGGCTCATGCCAATTGAACGTCACGCTTTTGCGCTTGAGCGCCCCGCGCAGCAGCGCCTGCTTGCGCCCGATTTCGGGCAGGGTGTCCTGCGCGCACCACTGGAAGGGCGTAAAGGGCTTGGGCACGAATGTGGCGGCGCTGACCGTGATGCGCAAGCCCGGCGCGCGCTGCCCCTTGGGCACCTGGTAGTAGGCATCCTCCACCAGCTTGGCCAGGTCGCCAATGGCTGTCAGGTCGTCGTCATTTTCGGTAGGCAAACCCAGCATGAAGTACAGCTTGACGCTATTCCAGCCGTTCTGGAACGCGTCGCTCACCGCGTTTTTGAGGTCATCCTCGGTTACGCCCTTGTTGATCACGTCGCGCAGGCGCTGCGTGCCGGCTTCGGGCGCCAGCGTCAAGCCGCCTTTGCGCACCTGGGCAGAATCCGCCAGCGTCTGACCCACCAGGGTGTCCAGGCGCATGGACGGCAGGGACACGCCCACCCGCTGGGCGCTGAAGCGCTCGGTCAACTGTTTGACCAGCTCGGACAGCTGGGAATAGTCGCCGCTGGAGAGGCTGGACAGCGAGATCTCCTCATAGCCGGTGGCGGCGACCAGCTTTTCGGCCAGGTCCATCAGCCTTTCCACACTGCGCTCGCGCACCGGGCGGTACAGCATCCCAGCCTGGCAGAAACGGCAACCGCGGGTGCAGCCGCGCATGATCTCCAGCACAATGCGGTCATGCACCGCCTCGGCATAGGGCACGACCATCGTTTCCGGATAGGGCGCGAGGTTGAGGTCGCGCTCGATGCGCTTTTTGATCCGTGCGGGCACGTCGGAGCGGATGGGCTCAAAGGCGGCCAGCGTGCCGTCGGCGCGGTACGCAGGCTCGTAGAAGCGCGGCACGTACACGCCAGGCATCTGCGCCAGCGCCATCAGGATATCCTCCCGCCGCGCGTTCTTCGCGCGCAGCCCGCGCACGGCGTGGGCGATTTCCAGCGTGGCGGTCTCCCCATCGCCCAGCACAAAAGCGTCGATGAAGGGCGCCAGCGGCTCCGGGTTGAACGCGCACGGGCCGCCCGCGATCACGATGGGCATGTCCTCCGCGCGCCCGCTTGCCAGCACCGGAATGTGCCCCAAATCCAGCATCTCCAGGATGTTTGTGTAACTCATCTCATATTGCAGTGTAAAGCCCACGACCTGGAAATCACGAAGCGGGGTGCGCGTCTCCAGCGAAAACAGCGGAACGCCTTCTTGTCGCAGCAGATCGGCCATGTCGCTCCACGGCATGCAGACGCGCTCGCACACAAGATCCGCATCCCGGTTGAGTACATCGTACAGCACCTTCATGCCCAGATGCGACATTGCGATTTCGTAGGTGTCCGGAAAGCAGAAGGCGAACGTGCCCATCCCCTTTTCAAGGGGCTTTGCCACTGCGCCCACCTCGGCGCCCACATATCGGGCGGGCTTCTCCACCCGGTCCAGCAGCCTGTCCAGCCGCGCGTTCATTTCAAGGTTCAAACAATGTCCTCCCTACGCAAAGCGCGTCTAATCATCATAGCATGCGAGACAGTGGGTGTAAATGAAACGGAACGCCAAAAAGAAAGCCGGCGCCGCAGGAAGCAGGCGCCGGCAACAGGGGCAGGCTTAGCTTATTTGGGCTCGATCCTCGTCAAGCCTTCAATGGTGTAGGTGCCTTCCAGGATGAACTCGGGGGTGTCGGTAGTCAGCGCGCGGTACTCCGGGCCGGTGTATTGCGCCATGCCGCCGATGTTGTAGATCTTGCTCATGTCCCAGCCGCGGGCTTTGAGGATGTTCATCAGCATGCCCACCCGTCCGCCGGACTGGCACATGATAAACAGCGTCTTGTCCTTGGGGAAGAGCACTTCCAGCAGCTCGTCGGATTCCTCATACACGGGCACCGGTTCTGTGGGCGTGCCGCCGTACAGCTGCGGCAGGTCCTTGTTTGTGTGCGCTTCGGCGTTGTACACGAGCGCGAAAAACGGCACCACCTCAAAGTTGCGCAGGTGCTTCTTCATGTAGTCGCCAAAGTCGCGGGTGTCGATGTACAGGATGTCCGGGCGGCCCAGGTAATCCTTCAGGTTGTCCGGCGTGATGGACGAACAGGTGGGCCCGAAGCTGCCCTCGGTGCAAGGCACCTCTTCCTTGGCGTCCTTGTTGGGCAGGTAGGTCTTGTTGGTGTCCACGGGCGCCGGCAGTTCCTTGAGCGCGACGGCGGCAGTTTCAGCGGCGGGCGCCTGCTCGGGCTTGGCATCCTGCGTTTCCACGGGCGCGGCGTCGGCCTTGAGGCTTTCATCGCCGGCAAAGTACGGGTCGGTGCCGTGGTGCTTGATCAGCGCCTGCAGCATGCGCAGGATGTTGTTGGTGGACACTGTCGCACCCGTCCAGGTATCCAGCACATAGTCGCCGCGCCCTTCGCCTGCCTGGTAATCGGCAAGGTCAATGTCGTCAATCGTGCTCAAGCCTTTGATGTCGGCCCATGTCTTGCCGACATAGTAGGGCACATACTCGGTGTTGATCAGCTCAAACGTCTGCCCCGACGGGATGGGATTGCTGTCGCCCCAGAAGCCGCCCAGATAGCGGCCCGTGCCGTCCGCGTCAAAGGACAGCGTGCGGATCTCGGCGTCGTCCAGCAAGCCGCTGTCGGGCAGCGTCAGGTCGACATACGCGGTTGTCCAGTAGTTGACGTCCGCAGAACGGCAGGTGCAGCTGATGAACACCACCTGGTACTTGATGTAGCTGCGGGCCACATACTTGAACGGCACAAACGCGTAGAACAGGTCCTCCTCGTGCGGGCCGTCGATGTGGTTGATCGGAATCACGGCGACGGGGTTGGCTTTGCCGCCCTCGCCCAGCTTGGCGCTTTCGTTCAGGAAGCGGTTGATGTCCTCCAGCGTGATGTCCTGCGCGTGTACCGGCGCGATCGCCAGACCCCACACCATCACCAGCGCAGCTAGCAGGGCCAGGTATTTCTTGATCCTGTTCATTCGATACCTCCTCATGGTTTCGTTTTTTCGGCGTGCGTTCCGCCCTTTCAAGGGAAGGGTATCACAAGGACTTCCGTGTGGCAAGCATTCCACATTGATTGTTATTCCGCTGCGCATGGGGGTACAAAAACCCGGAACCCTTGCGGATCCCGGGCGGTGATGGCATTGGTCGGCGTGAGCCGGCCGCCTGTTGGTTTGGATAAACCGCTTACTTTTTGAGTCGGGCGACCATGTCATCCAGCAGGTCGTACAGCTTCTGCGGCACTTCGCCCATCTTGTCGTAGTAGGCGCGGATGGACTCCGCCTCGGCCAGCCATTCGTCCTTTTTGAGCGTGAGCAGTTCTTCCATGTTCACCTCGCCCAAGCCGTCAATGTTGATGTCCCCGGGCGCGGGCAGATAGCCCAGCGCGCTGTCGTTGGCGTCAATCTCGCCATGGACGCGCTTGGCGGCCCATTCCAGCACGCGGACGTTGTCGCCAAAGCCCGGCCACAGGAACTTGCCGTCCTCGCCGCGGCGGAACCAGTTGACGTGGAAGAAATGGGGCAGCTTGTCCTTGTCAATGCGGCCTTCCATCTCGAGCCAGTGCTTCAGGTACGCGCTCAGGCGATAGCCGGTGAAGGGCAGCATGGCAAACGGGTCGCGGCGCACCTGGCCGATTTTGTCCGAGATCGCGGCGGCGGTGATCTCCGAGCCCATGATGGAGCCCAGGAAGATACCGTGCGCCCAGTCGCGGCCTTCCACCACCAGCGGTACCACGCGCGGGCGGCGGCCGCCCAGAAGGATCGCGCTGATCGGTACGCCGTCCGGGTTTTCCCACTCGGGGGAGATGGCGGGGCACTGCGCGGCAGCCACGGTGAAGCGGCTGTTGGGGTGAGCGGCGGGATGGTCGGCACCCGGCGCCCAGTCATTGCCGTGCCAGTCGATCAGGTGATCCGGCGCGGGCGAACCAATGCCCTCCCACCACACGTCGCCGTCATCCGTCAGCGCCACGTTGGTGAAGATGGTGTTCTTTTCAATGGTGTACATGGCGTTGGGGTTGGACTGGTAGGAGGTGCCCGGCGCAACGCCAAAGAACCCGGCTTCGGGGTTGACCGCGCGCAGGCTGCCGTCCTTGCCGCGGCGCAGCCAGGCGATGTCATCGCCAACGGTTTCGACCTTGTAGCCGGGCAGCGTGGGCACCAGCATCGCCAGGTTGGTTTTGCCGCAGGCGCTGGGGAACGCGGCCGTCAGCCAGGTCTTGCGGCCCTTGGGGTCAGTCAGGCCCAGGATGAGCATGTGCTCGGCCAGCCAGCCTTCGTCGCGGGCCTTGAGGGACGCGATGCGTAGCGCCAGGCATTTCTTGCCCAGCAGCGCGTTGCCGCCGTAACCGGAGCCGTAGGACCAGATGGACAGGTCCTCCGGGAAGTGGGCGATGTATTTCTGCTCGATCGGCGCGCAGGGCCAGGCCACGTCTTCCTCGCCGGGCTGAAGCGGGGCGCCCACGGAGTGCAGGCAGGGGATGAAATCGCCGTCTTCGCCCAGCATGTCCAAAGCCGCGGTGCCCATGCGGGTCATGATGCGCATGTTGACGACGACGTAGGGGCTGTCGGTGATTTCCACGCCCACGATGGAGAACGGGGAGCCCAGCGGCCCCATCACAAAGGGGATGACATACAGGGTGCGGCCGCGCATGCTGCCGTCAAAAAGCTCGGTGAGCGTTTTGCGCAGCTCGATCGGATCGCGCCAGTTGTTGTTGGCGCCGGCTTCTTCCTTGGTTTTGGAGGCGATGAACGTACGGTCCTCCACGCGGGCCACATCGCTGGGGTGGCTCCGGAACAGGTAGGAATTCGGGCGCTTTTTTTCGTTCAGCTTGATGGCGGCGCCGGAAGCGACCATCTGCGCCATCAGGCCGTCATACTCCTCCTGCGAGCCATCGCACCACTTGACGCGGTCCGGCTTGCACAGCGCTTCGATTTCCTTCACCCAGGAGAGCAGTTTTTGGTTCTTGGTCATCATGAGTACTCCTTTGTTTGTCAGGGCTGGGCGCCCGATTGAGAATCCACCGGCATACAGGGCGGAGCTGCCCGCTAGCCGCGCCTGTTGCTTGCAAAAAATCCAGGTGCGCTTTTCGCGGCAATCCCATGAATTATATAACGCGTGCCTTCGCATGTCAACAATTCGCGCGCACGCTTTTCGGGGCTTTTTGACAGGAGAGAAGGGTGAACTTGCATATTCTTGCGGCCATATTATTCGAGTGCAGGATTGACGCGCGCAGGCGGCAGGCCTATGATGTTGCCATCAAGCAAGCCGCCGCGCCCGTATGGCGCCATCGAAAGGAATATCGCCATGCTGACAGCAAAAAGGGACATCACGTACAACTACCATAGCCGGCACAACCCGCCGCAGATCGCCGTGCAACCGGGGCAGCCGTTTCTGGCAGAAACCGAGCTGTGCACCGGCGGGTGGCTTACGTCCCAGGAGGATGTGTGGACGCCGGACAAAACCTGCGCGCTGAACCCCACGGTGGTCATCGCGGTTGCGGACGCCAAGCCCGGCGATTTGCTGGCGGTGGACATCCTGTCCATCACGCCGGACACCCTGGGATACACCGGATTTGTCAACGCCTCCAACCCGCTGGCTTGCCGCATCCTGCCGCGTGACTGGGGCCTGAACGTGAAAACCGTGCGCATTGACGAACACGTTGTGCACTGGAGCGACAAGATCAAACTGCCCGTTGCGCCCATGATCGGCACGCTGGGCACCGCGCCCGGCGAGGAGACCTTGAGCAACGCGAAGGGCGGCGTGCACGGCGGCAATATGGACGTACAGGAGGTGCGCGCGGGCAGCACGGTCTACCTGCCGGTGGAGGTGGACGGCGCGCTGCTGCACGTGGGCGACGCGCACGCGCTGCAAGGGGACGGTGAAATCAACTGCTCCGGCGGCATCGAGTGCCGCTCGGTGGTCAAGCTGCGCGCAAGGCTGCTTAAGCGCCCGCCGGAATACCGCTGCGTGCGCATCGAGGATGCCGCCCACATCATGACCGTGGGCTGCGAGCGCACGCCGGAGGAATCCTTTCATCTGGCCGTCGAGCAGATGGTGCTGTGGATGGTGGATGACTACGCATTTCCCATTGAGGAAGCGTATCTGTTGATGGGCCAGGTGATGGAAGCCCGGTGCACCCAGTTTGTCAACCCCACCAGCAGCTATATCTGCAAGATGCCCAAGGGCATACTGCAGCAGGCGAACGCGTAACCGAGCCGCTGGAGGAGCGGCGCGGCTGGCGTGCCCAGCGTTTCGCGTTTGAACGCGCGTGGGGGCTATGCTATAGTAAGTAGGCGATTATTCTGCCCGGATGCGGGCGAAAAAATCCTGGAGCAGCGCCGCGCATTCGGTTTCCAGCACGCCGCCCACGCAGGGCACATGGTGGGGAAAGGCCGGATCCATCGGCAGGGCGTACACGCTGCCGCAGCAGCCGTAAGCTTGGTCATACGCCCCAAACACGCACAGGTCGATGCCCGACAGGATCAGCGCGCCAGCGCACATGGGGCAGGGCTCCAGCGTAACGTACAGCGTGCAGCCGGACAGCCGCCGGGTGGAGAGGGATGTCGCCGCTCTCTGCAGTGCCAGCAGTTCGGCATGGGCGAGCGGGTCCTGGGCTCGCTCGCGCTGGTTGTGCGCGCGGGCGATCACGCGGCCATCGCTGACCACAACTGCGCCCACCGGCACATCGGGCCCCGACAGCGCGGCTTCCCTGAGCGCTTCCCGCATCCACTGTTCGTGCCTTTCAAGGCACGCATTTGCAACATCTACCATAGGAGGGAGTATACCATGGAGAAAACCACGCTTCAAAGCATTCGCGAGCGCAGCAGCCACCGCAAGTATCTGCCCGACCAGCTGACCAAGCAGCAGCTAAGCGCCATTGTGGACGCGGCGCTGCAGTCGCCATCGGCGGTCAACGCGCAACCCTGGCATTTTACCGTCGTGCAGGACCAGGCGCTGCTTGCTGACATCAACAAAACGGCGGCCAAGCACGCGCTCAAGCGCGAGGAAGACACGCGCAGCCCGCGGTTTGGAGATGAAACCTTTCATGTGTTCTACCATGCCCCAACGGTCATCTTCATCAGCGCCCACAAAAGCCACTACGCCCCGATCGATTGCGGCATCGCGGTGCAGAGCATGGCACTGGCCGCCGAAAGCCTGGGGCTGGGCAGCGTGATCCTGGGCTTGCCGCGCGAGGCGTTCGTGGACGAGGACAAGGAACGGCTGGAGCGCGCGCTCAAGTTCCCGGCGGACTACGGGTATGTGATCTCCATTGCCATCGGCACGCCGGATGACGAGAAGGCGCCCCACGAAATGGATCCAGCCAAGGTTTCGTACATCCGCTGAGGATGCTTAGTTTGTCCAGGTTGTAAACAAGGCGCGGCTCCGGGTTACAGGGGCCGCGCTGTGTTATACTCTATCGGTGCCAAATGAACCGGAGGCTTAGAACACATGAGAAAACTTGCTTGTTGGATTCTTCTGCTGGCGCTGGCGGTGCCGGCATTTGCGCTGGCTTCGGGCGGAAGCGCCCAGATCACCGGCACGGCCTTCCTGGACAACAACGGCAACGGCGTGTTTGACGAGGGCGAACGCACGCTGTCAGACGTGGAAGTCTCGCTGATGCAGTCCGCCGGAGGCGCTGAAACCATCGCGGCGGTCTTCCGCACGGATGGGGACGGCGCGTTTTCCTTCGCGCAGGTGCCCACAGGCGATTATTACCTGAAGGCGCTGTTGCCGGACGGCTTTTACTTTGCTGCGATGACGGAGGGCGGCAGCGCGATGCTGCCCGCCAGCGGGCAGGGCAGCCGGACGCTGCCCATTGCGCTCAACGACGGACAGTCCGCCCATGTGCTGGTGGGCGTGATCCGCCAGCCCTCCTACATTACCATCTATGCCTTTGGCGACCTGAACGGCAACGGCGGGCGCATGAGCAATGAGCCGCTGCTGCGCAACGTGCTGCTGGAACTGCTCTATGACACGCCGGAGCAGACCTTTGTCGTCGGCAGCGCGACCACCAACGCTGATGGCATTGCGCAGATCCGCGACCTGTCCCCCGGCACCTACCGGCTGAAAGCCACCCTGCCCGAGCCCTACGTGGTGGGGCCGCTGGGCGCCAAGATCAACACCTTCTACAACACGATATTGCCGTCGGAGAACAACACCGGCGCGTCCGCACCCTTCGACATTCCCTTCAAGGGCAGCGCCGGGCTGGGTGTGGGCGGCGTGGAAACCGGGCGCGCCGAAGGCAGCGTCTGGCTGGACAAAAACATGAACGGCCTGCGCGAGGCGGATGAGCCCGGCTTTGCAGGCGCTGCGGTCACGCTGACGCATCGCACGCTGGGTGTCACGCGCACCGCCACATCCGGTACGGATGGCGCATACGCGTTTGCCAACCTGCAGGAGGGCGAATACCTGCTGACGGTGACCGTGCCGGAAGGGCACATGTTCACCCTGCCGGGCGATTCGCTGTTCAGCGACGGATATAAGCTGTCCGGCAACACGACGCTCACTGTTGCCATCCGCCAGACCGCCACGGTGCAGGCGGTGGGCGTGATGCCGGCTACCTCGCTGGTGGTCAGCGCGTTCCATGACCAGAACGTCAATGGCATAAAGGATGAGGGCGAGCCCATGTTCGCGGGCGCGGGCGTTACAGTAACCGCCGGCGGTCAGCAGGTGGCCCAGGCCACCACGGACGCCAACGGCGTGGCCAACTTCCCGCTGCTGCGCGGCGGTGAGCTGACGGTGCGCATGACGCTGCCGGACGGGCAGATCTTTACCATCGGCGGCGAAGGCGGCAACGCCTTTGTGTCCACGTTTGCTTCCAGCGACTTAAGCACGCCCTACACGCTGGCGCATGGCACCCAGGGCAATCTGCTGGCAGGCGTCACACTGCCCGCGTCGATTTCCGGATCGCTGTTTGACGACACCAACATGGACAGCCGCCACGATCAGACGGAGGAGCCGCTGGCCGGTTTCACGGTACAGGCTGTCAACGCGTCGGACGAAGTGGTGGTGGAAGCCGAAACGGATGACCTGGGCGCATATACGCTGGCCTCGCTGATCCCCGGCACCTACCGGGTGCGCGTGCCGCTGATCCCGCCGTTTATCTTTTCGGACGCCGCGGCCGATGGCGTGGGCAACCAGTTTGTCGAGCAGACGCCCGAACACGGCCAAACCGCTGAGGTTGTGTTGACCGCAGCCCAGGCCAAGTCCGGCGTGGACGGGGCGCTGTTCCGCTCCGCCGTGGTGGAGGGCGTGGTGCTGCTGGGCGATGAATCCGACGGTTTCGCGGGCGACCGCGGCGGCCTTGCGGGCGCGCAGGTGGTGCTGCTGAATGAAGACGGCACCGAGGTGTCGGAGTATACGCACGCCGTGACGGACGCGTCGGGCGCTTTCCTGCTGAAGGGCGCGCTGCCGGGCACCTACAAGCTGGCGTACAAGCTGCCGCAGGGATCGCTGTTCTCCGCTCCCTACCTGGAGGAACCAAGCTTTGTCACCGAAGCCCTCACGCTGGAAGCGGGGGCTTCCATGCAGGCGGACCCGGTGTTTGCGGTGTTGACCGGCAGCGTGTCGGGCGTGGTGTATGTGGACAACAACGACAACGGCGTGCTGGATGACGCCGACACGCGCTATCCGGACGCCAGCATCACGATGACGATGACCGAGCTGGGGCTGATCAGCCAGGCTGTGTCCGACGCCGACGGCGCGTACGCGCTTAAAAACCTGCGGCCCGGCCACTATGCGATGGACATCCAGCTGAGCGACGGCATGCTGATCGCCTATGGCGAAACCTCGCCCGCCACACCGGCGCTGTCATCCAGCGCCACCGCCGAACTGACCGTGGACATGGGGCAGGAACAGCCGGACCTGGACATCGCGGCGGTGCCCTCGCGGAGGCTTTCTGGCCGTGCGTTTTATGACAATGACCTGTCACGCACGGACTCTGAGGGCGATGCGCCCAGGGACGCGCTGGACATCAAGCTGCGGCACGAGCTGTCCAAGATCGAGTTCACCGCCCAATCCGGGGCGGACGGCGGTTTCTCGCTGGATAAGGTATTCCCCGGCGCCTACACGATGGTGTTGAGCCTGCCCAAGGATCACGAGCTGTACGCGCCGCGCGGCGCGCATCAGGAAGGCAGCCGCTGGAGCGTCAAGATCACGCTGGCCGCAGAACCGGAAGCCGAAACGCCGCTGGCCATCGGGCTGGTGCAGTTTGGCTCGCTGGCAGGGCAGATGTGGAACATGGGCGGCGGCATGGAGGACGTGGGCAAACTGTCCGTCGCGCTGTACCGGGAGGGCGAAGCCGCGGCCATCGCATCGGCCACCACCGACCCCAGCGGCGCGTACCAGTTTGACCGCCTGTACCCGGGCACCTATCACATCGGCGTGATTCTGCCGGAGGGCTACCGCTTCGCCCGCACGCTGGACACGTCCGTGCGCGACAGTCTGATTACGTCCGACGCCTCACCGGTGTCCGGTTTGTCCGGGCAGTCCAACCCCTTTGCGGTGCTGATGGGCGAAACCAAAATCGCACAGGACGTGGGCATGGGCAAGATGGGGCAACTCGGTGACTTTGCCTGGCTGGACCTGGATGGGGACGGCATGCAGGACATGGACGAACCCGGCGTGCCGGGCATCGTGATCCGGCTGTACCAGCACGGGCAGCTGGCCGCCGAGACCGAAACCGACCCATATGGCCGCTACCTGTTCGCGACGCTGTATCCGGGCACCTACACGCTGCAGGCCGTGATGCCGGCGGAACTGACCACTACCAAACAGCAGACCGAGTTCCCGCTGGTGGCCAGCATCCTGCCCGAGGCGCAGGGAACCACCGCGGTTGCCGAGGGCGTCAGGGTGCCCAGCGGCGGCCGCAACTTAAACGCCGACCTGGGCTTTGCCCTGCGAGACGGGAAGACCCTGCCCGCGTCGATGGTCAACCTGCCCCGGAAGGACTGGACACCCTACACCGACGTCGTGCCCACCCGGTAACGCCTGCCACCCGATGCCGCGCTTGCAGGACGAGCGCGGCTTTTTGTTGCCTGTTTGTTAAAATCGTGATTTCACGCACATTTCCGGGGCTTTTTGCTTTCGGATTGGGGATCAATCATGTATAATGGGGCACACCATCATACAGGAAAGGAAGGTCGATTCGATTGGGCGAGCTGGGAGAAAGGATTGGCATGTTCTTCTGGAACATCTTCAACCGCCCGGAACCCAAGGATTGGATCGACATCCTGATTGTTGCCTATCTGGTCTACAAGCTGCTGATGCTGACCCGGGAAACCAGGGCAAGCCAGGTTTTGAAGGGCCTGGCCATGCTGTTTGTGGCCAGCTGGGTCAGCAATTTCTTTGACCTGTCCGCGTTTAACTGGATATTGACCAGCGTGGTCAACAACACGGCGCTGGTGCTGCTGATTTTGTTCCAGCCTGAACTGCGCCGCGCGCTGGAGCAGATCGGCCGGGGCGCCAAGCTCGATCGGGTGCAGGGCTCGCTGAATGAAAACGAGCGCATTGTGACCGAACTGACCCAGGCACTGTTGAGCCTCGCGCGCCGCCGCGTGGGCGCGCTGATCGTGTTTGAGCAGAAAACGGGCCTGAAGGACTTTATTGACACCGGCATGAGCGTGGATGCCGAGGTATCCGGGGCGCTCTTGATTAACATCTTTGAGCCCAACACCCCGCTGCACGACGGCGCGGTGATCATCCGCGGCACGCGTATCGTGGCCGCGGCCTGCGTGCTGACCCTCAGCGACGCGAGCAACATCAGCCGCGACCTGGGCACGCGCCACCGCGCTGGCCTGGGCGTGTCGGAAAGCACGGACGCCGTGGTGCTGATCGTGTCGGAGGAAACGGGCATCATCAGCATGGCGCAGGGCGGCAAGCTGACGCGCCACCTGGACGCAGATGACTTGACGCGGGTATTGAACGACCTATACCACGACCAACGGCCTACCTTCCGCGACGCGCTGCGCGCCGTGGGGAGGAAGCTGCGGCCGGGGAAGCAGGCAAGCAATGAGTGATCAACCTGTCACGCCGCCGCCTTCCGGCGAAGCCAAGCCGGAAAAGGGCATCCGCGAAGTGCTTGCGCACCTGTGGCAGGTGCTGCGCTATCGCTGGGGCGTCAAGCTGGTCAGCCTGTTGATCGCGCTGGTGCTCTGGGGCGGCATCATCAGCCAGGACAGCGCGCTGATGCGCGAAAAAACCTTTGAAAACGTGGAGGTCAACATCATCAACGCCGATGTGCTGCAGCGCAACGGCCTGGTGGTGATCGGCGGCCTGGAAAGCCTGCCGCACCTGCGCATGCGCGTGGACGTGCCGCAGCGCATCTACAGCACGGTCAACGCCTCCAACTACAACGTGCGGGTGGATTTAAGCCGCATCACCGCGCCGGGCGAACAGAAGGTGCCGATCATTTCCTCGTCGTCCACCACCTACGGCACGGTGAACTGGCTGTCCGGCAATGAGATCACCCTGGAGGTGGACGAGTACATCACCCGCCGCCGGATCCCCGTGCAGTTAAACACCGTGGGCTCCGTCCCGTCCGGCTTTTATGGCCAGCCGCCCAGCGTGGACCCCACGCTGGTGGCGGTGTCCGGCCCGCGCTCGATGGTGGAGCGCATCGCCCGCTGCGTGGTTACCTATGACCAGGCCCTGCTGCCAGCCCAGGCGGGCACGCAGTATACCGCCCTCCCGTTTGCATTGGTGGACGCCGAGAACAAGACGCTGGACAGCACGCTGTTGAGCGTCACCAGCGAATCGGTGCTGCTGGACACGCTGCTGGTGGAGCAAACGCTGCACCCGATGAAAACAGCGGACATCAATTTGTCCGGCATCACGATGGGCACCCCGTCGGAAGGGTACCATGTGGTGTCGGTTACCGCTGACCCCACGTATGTTTCGGTGGCCGGCCCGCCGGACTTCCTCCGATCGCTGGATCTGATTGACGTGGACACCGTAATCAACATTGCGGGCGTTACGGAAACCCTCATCCGCGCCGTGCGGGTGGTGCGGCCGACGGAGGCGGTGTACATCACCGGCGATGTGATCTATGTAACCGTGCAGATCGCACCGGACAGCCCTGCCCCATGAACGCGTTTGCGGACTGGCTGTTCAATATCATCCTGGGCTGGACGCGCGGGCTGGCCAACGCGGGCTGGAACCTGGTTGCCAACCATTCCGGCGGCCTGTCGGAGCTGTTTGGTCGCATCTGGCTGCCGCTGCTGCTGATCCTGCTGGTGGCAGGCACCTTGTTTGACTATATCGTATGGTTTATCCGCTGGCGGCCGCAGCGCACCTGGCGCACCTGGCGCACGCACAGGGCGCGCAGACGCGACACGCGCGTCCACCAGCAGTATGACGCCCAGGTGCTCGAGCACGCGGACATGCCGGAGGATTATCTGAACATGATGTCCGGCTGGGTGCAGGAAGATCAGGACAATATGCCGCTGCCGGAGGATTTCCACGCAGCGCCCCTGCCCGAAGCCTACGCCCCAGTGCCTGTCGATGCCGAACCACAGCTGTTCTACGAAACGCCGCCTGCGGAACCGGAGATCAACATCGCCTGGCGGCCCGCCACGGGCGTGACACCCAAGTCGGACGCTGTGCCGGGGCAGACCTGGCCGCCCCAGTCCATGCAGCACCCGGGCTACCCGGAAGAGACGGCCGATTTGGGCGCCGGACGCCGCCGCCGCAGCGAGCGCAGGCGGGGGGTGGCCGGAGCGCTCAACGCCCTGCGGGGCGCGATCCGGCGGAAGGACGATGACCAGGAAGATGACGTCCCGCGCGACAGCGCGTTCCGGGCGCCGGTGTACCCCAAGAATTACCAGTACGACCAGTCTACGCCGCGTGGCGACGCTGCCCACCGCGATGGCTGAACCGCATCCCTTTCCCCCAGACTTTGTGGCGCTGATGGAAACGCTGCTGGGCAGCGAAACCGGCGCCTTTTTTGACGCGCTGGATGAGCAACCCGCACGTGGCATCCGCTTGCGCGACCGCAACAGGTTCTTTTCCTCCGACTGCCTGTCCCCCATTCCCTGGTCGGAGAACGCGTGGCATCTGTCGCCTGATTCCACGCTCGGGCGGCATCCATTGCACAGCGCCGGGGCGTTCTATCTGCAGGAACCTTCGGCCATGGCGCCCGCAGCAGCGCTCGCCCCCAAAGACGGCATGCGCGTGCTGGACCTGTGCGCCGCGCCGGGCGGCAAGTCGGTGCAGCTGGCCCACATGATCCCCAACGGCGTGCTGGTCGCCAACGAGATCCATCCCGGCCGGGCCAGCGTGCTCAGCGCCAACA
>JAGVSV010000271.1 GCA_019137115.1 Bacillota bacterium | reverse complement strand
AGTATCTCCGCTTTCTTGTAGTTCGAACCTAACATTGCTTATGTGGCTTCCGTCGGGCTTTGTGGCCGTCTCCGGTTTTTTCTCACCGCAGTTGGTGCAAAAGTTGCCGCTATTTTGTGTATCACACTTGGGGCAATCCCACTCTTCCGCAAACACGCAGGTAACTACCATCATTATGGAAAGAACAAGGCTTACTAGGGTGATCAATTTTCTGTTCACGGTCAATCCTCCTGTATGCAGATGTTTGCATGTTCCTTTTTTCTTGCATGCACCGGATAGTTGCCGATATCTTTACCCGCAATTCCTTTATCGATTCCGCGCCAATGGCAACCGCCGGAGGAACCATACCCTTGGCAGGAATCATGGTTGTAGTGCAACCAACATTCCGGCTGCATACTAACATATGCTCAACACGCCTGCAAGGATACTGCGCGGGAAATATGATCGACGCACTTGCATAAGTTTACCAGGTGTAGGATTCATCAAAAAGCATTTTCACCGAAGTAACCATTCCCTGATTCTGCGGGTTCATTAGGTGTCTTGGCTGAAGTTGGCGCTTGCAACGGTTGGGAAAAGGTCCTTTTTTCTTCAGAAATGCCTTTTAATCACACAATCGCATGATCTGCATCATTATATTCGAGGTGCATGGCGTGTATGCTATACACACCCCAACCAAAGGAGGAAACATCCATGACGAAAACAACCTTGCAGCTGGAAACCCTGACCTGCCCGACGTGCGTGAAAAAAATCGAAGGCTTGCTCAAAAAGACGCCCGGCGTGAACAGCTATGAAGTGCTGTTCAACACCTCGCGTGTGAAGGCGGAGTTTGACGAAAACGTGGTCTCGCTGGACGACCTGCGCGGGCGCATCCAGCAGCTGGGCTACGAGGTGCTCTCGGCCAAGTAAGGGCAAAAGCAACTCAAAAGACAGGCGATTTACGAGTATGAACGACCACCGCCCGCGCGGGACATGCGCAGGGCCTGGTTAAGTGTGCGCACCGCGCACCGCGGGGCGCCCGCAAAATATGAACAGGGATGGGATGAACGTGAACTTCACCGCAAGCACCTTCAAATGGAGAAAACAACACACCGTATGGGCGTCGGGCATCCTGACGGCAGCGTCCTTTATTCTCAAAGAGACCATCGGCATGCAGCCAGTCACTGTTGTGGTGATGCTGCTGGCGACAGCCATCGCCGGGCTGCCCATCGCCAGAAAGGCGATCGGCGCGATCCGGTACTGGATCGTGGGCATCGACGCACTGGTCACCGTGGCGGTGATGGGCGCGGTGATCATCGGCGAATACTGGGAAGCCGCCGCCGTTACGTTCCTGTTTATTCTGGGCGATTACCTGGAATCGCGCACGATTGAGAAAACCCGTTCGTCCATCCGCGCGCTGATGGACCTGGTGCCGGACACAGCGCGGGTGCGCCGCAACGGCATCGAGGAAGTCATCCCGTCCGATGACGTGGTCAAGGACGACATCGTGATCGTGCGCCCCGGCGAGAAAATCGCCGTGGACGGCGAGATCATCGAGGGCACCGCCTACATCAACCAGGCGGCGATCACCGGCGAATCGATGCCCGTCACCCGCGAACCCGGCGAGAGCGTGTTCTCCGGCACGGTCATCGAAAGCGGCTTCTTGCTGATTAGAGCCGTGCGCGTGGGCGAGGACACCACCTTTGCGCGCATCCTGCACATGGTGGAGGAGGCGCAGGACAAGAAAGCCCGCGCCCAGCAGTTCCTGGAGCGGTTCTCCCGCTGGTATACCCCCGGCATCATCGTGCTGGCGGCGGTGGTCTATTTGATCACCAGAGACATCCGCCTGGCGCTGACACTGCTGGTGATCTCCTGCCCCGGCGCGCTGGTCATCTCCACACCCATATCCATCGTGGCGGGCATCGGCAACGCCGCCAAGCACGGCGTGCTGATCAAGGGCGGCGACATCATGGAAAAGCTGGGCACCGTCAAGGCCATCGCGTTTGACAAGACCGGCACGCTGACCCTGGGCAAGCCCGGCGTGACCGACGTGCATGCGTTCACCGGCACTCCTGAGGACGTGCTGCGCATCGCCACCGTGGGCGAGGCCTATTCCGAGCATCCGCTGGCCCGCGCCATCATCGCGCACAGCGCAGAAAAGGGCATGCCCACCGGCGATGTGCCGGAATCCGCCGACATCCGCACCGGGCAGGGCATCGTATTTGCCTGGCAGGGCCAAAGCTACGCCGTGGGCAACCGCGCGCTGATGGAAAGCGAGGGCATCCCTGTGGCCGAGCACGAGGTAACGCTGGCCGAACAGGAGGACAAGGGACGCACGGTGGTGCTGCTGGGCGGCAGCGGCACGCTGATGGGGTACATCGCCATCGCCGACCAGATCCGGCCGGAATCCGCAGGCTTGATCAGGGATCTGCGCAGCCTGGGCATTAAGCGCGTGGTGATGCTCACCGGGGACAACCAGCGCGCCGCGCGCGAGGTGGCCCGCCAGGTGGGGCTGGACCATGCCTATGCCGAGCTCATGCCCGAGGACAAGGTGCGGGTGCTCCAGGAGCTGGCCGATGAAATGGGCTCGGTGGCCATGGTGGGCGACGGCGTGAACGACGCCCCGGCGCTGGCATCCGCCGACCTGGGCGTGGCCGTGGGCGGCGCGGGCGCCGACGTCGCCATGGAGACCGCCGACGTGGTGCTGATGAGCGCGCAAACCGACAAGCTGGCCTACGCAGTGGGCTTAAGCCGCGCCACCGTGCGCAACATCCGGCAGAACATCACTTTCGCGCTGATCGTGGTCGCCGTGCTGCTGCTGGGCGTGCTGCTCAAAACCGTCAACATGTCCATCGGCATGCTGGTGCACGAAGGCTCCGTGCTGCTGGTGATCATCAACGCGATGCGGCTGCTGGGGTATAAGGAGAGGGATGCGCATGGCAACGCTGCGGGGTAGCGTAAAGTGGTGGGATCGCGCCGGTTGAAGCGAGGACAGCACCCTCGCAGACAGGGAAGGGATGGCACACAGAAGTGTCCGTCCCTTCCGTGCGTTTGTCCGCAGGCCCGCCACGCTGACCATTCTCCTACTCACAACTGTCATGTCGGTGGTTCTGAGCCAATGGCTTTTGCACATCGTGCGAAACGCCGCCGGGCTGAGCCCCCCCGCGGCAGTCACGGGTCCCGGCTGCCGAATATCAGCAGACATAGAAAAGCTTGGCGAACAAACCTGACGTAGTGTCGTTTACCCGTGCCCCAGTTTTCCCATCCCCTTCAAAAACAGCAGGTTGCTGACCGCCACCTGCCCCTTCCACCAGTTCTTGCTGAGGGCCCATTCCTCCGGAAAGGCGTCCCAGTGCCAGGGGATCGGCCAGGAGCCGTCGGGAAGCTGGGTTCTGGCGATGAAGGTGCATTCATGATCCGCGATGGCCTCGTTGCCGGGGTAGAAGACGCTGTGGCGATCTCGGAAAAACTGCGAGGGGCGGCAGACATAGCCGGTCTCCCATAAGGCGGTGTCGTGGGTGATGCTGTGCCCGACCTGCTCAAGCAGTTTCGTCTCCAGCGCGGCCAGATCCAGCCCATCCACACCGCCGATCTCGCTTACATACTGCCACAGCCGCACATAGCAGGCGGCGGTATGCATGTCCTGAAGCAAGGGGCCGGCCATGTAGGCGTCGTACGCTTCCCGCGCGACGCGTTGGCCGAGCGCTGAAAGAGGGCTGCCCTTGTCCGCAAAGCGCAGGATGAGCCCGGCCAGACAGGCGGTGGGGTTGTAGCTATGATGGCTGGTGCTGGTGCTTTGGCTGTGCCACCAGGGTGCGTGAGGGTGGGCGTTGTTGCTGGAAGGTGCGTTCGCCCACGTGTGCCCGTCAAAGTCCTGCCCGCCGGCCAGATATTGAAGGATGCCGCGCATCACGGGATGCTTGGCGTCGTCCATGCCGATTTCCCGCAGGATTTCGGTGGCCGCCCAGGTCTGGATCGGCGTGGAGGCGGGGTTCCAGGCGTCCGGCTCCAGCGCATGGCCAAAGCCGCCGTCCGCATTCTGGTAGGCTTGCAGCGCGGTCAGGACGGTTTGGCGGTCGCCGCCTTCAAAATGGTACTGCCACCGCGCCCAGTCCAGCGGACGGGCGTGGCGCAGCACAAACGCGCGGGCGTTTTTGTACAGGGTATCGCAGGACGGATCAGTGGTGGGACACATATGA
>JAGVSV010000323.1 GCA_019137115.1 Bacillota bacterium | reverse complement strand
ACAGACATTGACCGGCCCGATGCTGATGTACCGTTGTTCCCTCGATCTGCCTACCTTGGAGCGTGTTCTCTTTGGTCGAGTGTTGGAGCAGAAGCTTTCGTGAACATGCCCTGAACGAAAATGGCGCGAACGTTGGCAAGCGCGCTCCAGCGTCGCCAAACCAGGTTGCTCAGCGGGGAAAAGCGTGCGATCACAGCGCATAAAAACGCCAGCTGCGCGATGGCAGGCTGGCGTTGCGCGTGAAAACGCGACGTGTTACCAGGTGTTGCGCGCCGCGCGCGCCACAGCCTTCTGGTGGGCGGCGTCCTTGCGGTTGGTTTCGTGGGTTTTGCTGTTCCGAAAGTGGATGCAGAAATGCCCCTCGTAGCTGTTGCCGGCGATGGTGTCATCACCATGCGGCATCGTGTTCATGCTGGCGGCGTAGACATGCCCGTTGTACTTGACCAGCACCGCGCGGCGCATCCAGCTGAAGCTTCCGCCGGACGCCTTCTTCAACTTTCCCGCGTTGTCGGAGTTGATCGGCTCCGCGTCCAGGTGATTGGCGCCCGACCAGCGCCGCGCGCTGAAGGTGATGCCGGTGTCGATGTCCTTGACGGTGAAAATCGCGCCCTTGGGGATCGTGCCTTCGTTGCCAAACCAGTTGAGCTGCTCGGTTTCATAGGTGAAGTTGGCGGCGTTTTTGCCAAACAGCTTCTTGATCACGTCGTTGCCGGCCACGCCGTCCTGCTTCAGGCCCACCCGTTTCTGGAAGGCCTTGACGGCTTCCACGGTTTTGGCGCCATAGCTGCTGTCAATCGGCGCCTTGTAATAGCCCTTGATCTTGAGCGCCTGCTGCAGGGCGAGCACGTGCTGGCCGCTGTTGCCGCGCTTGGTGGTGTTGGGGGTGGCGATCTGGGAGATGCTGGTGATGCCCTTCATCTTGGGGTCATCCTGGGTGCTGGTTTCCAGCACGCGCCCAAACAGCTTGGTGATCGTGGGCACGTCGGCCTTGCCGGTGACGTCCAGCTTGTTCTTTTTCTGGTAAGCCTTGAGCGCGTCGCGCGTCCCGTTGCCGAATTTGCCGTCTACCACGCCCTTGTAAACGCTTTTGAGCTGCAATGCGCGCTGGAGCTTTTCGACCTGCACGCCGGAGTCGCCGTATTTCAGGTTGCCCGGCGGGTCACCCAGCGCGCGGATGCTGGGTGTTTTGGCATACTGGCTTTTGCTGACCGGTTCCGCGTCTTTCTTGAGCGTCGTTTTGACGGAGGAGGACACATTGATGAACTTTTTCATCATATAGCCGGTGGTTCTGCCATACGTGACGCGGTAAAAATCCCCGCTCTCGCCCACGATGGTCACCTTGGCGCCCTTGTTGAGCCGGTCATAATAATCGCAGGTCGTGTTGGCTTTTTCCCGGAGCAGCACTTTGTCGGCATTGACGGTACCCTGACCGTACTCGGCCGCCAGTACAGGCAACGTGGTCAAAAGGATCAGGGCAGCCAGCACCGCGGCGGCGGTTCGGCGGAACATTTTGGTGAAAGGCATTGCGGGACCTCCTTTGGATGCGCCTTGCGCGCGGTTCATGGGATGTAGGTCGCGTACAATATATTACAAAATGATTACGAGTGCAAGTGCGAATTGTAATAATTTTCAAAAAAATCGGGGAGACGAGGTTTTCCCCGCCTGTGGCTTGTGACAATTTGTGGTACGATGGCGTCAGGCGCTGCGCATTGGCGGCGCGGGAACGGAGCCTATGAAACAGACGGAACGGATTGCGCTGTCGGCCATGTTTGTGGCCGTCATGCTCGTGTTGGGTTATATCGAAAACATGATCCCCATCGGCGGCATGCCCGGCATCAAGCTGGGCTTGTCCAACAGCGTGCTGCTTCTGTCGCTGTACTGGCTGGGCATTCCGGTGTCCATCCAACTTATGTTGATCAAGGTGGTGCTAAGCGGCATCACGTTCAGCGGTGTGAACGCGATGATGTACGCGCTGGCAGGCGGGGTGCTGAGCCTGGCCGCCATGATCCTGATGATTCACGGGATCAGGGATGTCAGCCCCATCGGGGCGGGCATTGCCGGCGGCGTCATGCACAACGTCGGCCAGATAACGCTGGCCATGCTGGTGCTGCAGACGACCAGCCTATTAACTTATATGGCCATCCTGATGGTGGTGGGGGCCGTCATGGGCGCGGTGACCGGCACCGTGGCCAAACTCCTGATGGTGCACCTGCCGCCCAAATTCGCCCCGCCCAAACGAAAGTCCAGGTCTATGCCGACCCCGGAAGGCGATCGCCAAAGCGCGCCCTGAGCAGCCGGATCATGGGCACGCCCAGCACGAAGCACACCACCGCTTCGCCCAACGCTACGGTTAACATGGTGGCAAAGGCGGGCAACTGATACAGCACCGAGAGCATCAGGCCGATCACCACGCCGTTGACCAGCACCGGCATGGCGGCGGCCAGCCACACGTTGCGGCGCAGCCGGTAGGTCAGCACCGCGGCAAACAGGGTGGCCAGGCTGCCAAACACCACGTCCTGCCAGGGCTGGCCAAACAGGAGATTGCTCAGAAAACAGCCTACAAACAGGCCCGGGATGCTGACGGGGGAGAGTACCGGCAGCAGCGTTAGGGCCTCGGAGATGCGCAGCTGCACCTCCCCAAAGCTGATCGGCGCAAACAACGCGGTCAATACAATGTACAGGGCGGCGATGACGCCGCCCTGCGCAATGGCGCGCACGTTCATGCCCGGCGCCGGCCGGGATGGCTTGTCAGCCATTTTATTTCAGGTGCCAGATCATGTCGTTGTACTCCCGGATCGTGCGGTCAGACGAGAACATGCCGGAGGACGCCGTGTTGGTCACCGCCATGCGCAGCCACTTGTCGCGGTTCTTGTAGTCCTCCTCCAGGCGGCGGTGCGCCATGGAGTAGCTGCCAAAGTCCTTGAGCACGAAATAGCTGTCCGCCAGGCTGCCGCCGGAGCCGAACAGCAGGTCGTGGTACAGCGCCTGCAGGATGGCCGGGTTGTCGGGGAACAGCGTGCCGTCAATCATCTGCGTCATCGCGCGGCGGATCTCGGAGTTGGCCTCAAACACCGCCACCGGCGTATAGGTGCCTTCCTTGTACAGGTTGCTGACGGTGTCCGCGCGCATGCCAAAGATGTAGATATTGTCCTCGCCCACCTGCTCATAGATCTCCACGTTGGCGCCGTCCATTGTGCCGATGGTTACCGCCCCGTTCATCATCAGCTTCATGTTGCCGGTGCCGCTGGCTTCCTTGCCCGCGGTGGATATCTGCTCGGACACATCCGACGCCGGGATCAGCGCTTCGGCGGCGGACACATTGTAGTTTTCAATGAACAGCACCTTGAGCATCTTGCGCGCGCGCGGGCTGCGCTCAATCAGCCGGCTGACGGCGAGGATGAAGCGGATGATCATTTTGGCCTTCACATAGCCGGGGCTAGCCTTGGCGCCGAAGATGAACACCCGCGGCGTCATCGTGAAGTTCGGGTCATCCATGATGCGGTTGTACAGCACCAGCACGTGCAGGATGTTGAGCATCTGGCGCTTGTACTCGTGCAGGCGCTTGACCTGCACGTCAAAAATGGCCTCCGGGTCCACCGTCATCTGCTGGCGGCGGTCCAGAAACGCGTTGAAAACATGCTTGTTGTGCAGCTTGATGCCGGCAAACGCCTCGCGGAAGGCGGCGTCATCCCGCATGGGCAACAGCTCCTTAAGCAGCAGCGGGTCGCGCTTCCATTGTTCACCGATCGCGTCGGTGATCAGGTTGGTCAAGCGAGGGTTGCAGGCAAGCAGCCACCGGCGGTGCGTGATGCCGTTGGTGATGTAGGTTAATTTGTCCGGCATCGCCAGGTCATAGTCGCGGAAGGTGTCACGCTTGAGGATTTCGCCGTGCAGCTTGCTGACCCCATTGACAGAGGACGACAGCGCCACGCACAGGTTGGCCATGTGCACCTGCTCATACGCCAGGATCGCCATATGCCCAATGCGCGTCCATTCGCCGGGGAAGCGGTTCCACAGGCGCTCGCACAGGCGGCGGTTCAATTCCTCCAGGATCATGTAGATGCGCGGCAGCTGGCGCTTGACCAATTCCTGCGGCCAGCGCTCCAGCGCTTCCTGCAGCACCGTGTGGTTGGTGTACGCCACGCAGCGCGTGGTGATGGCCTGCGCCGCGTCCCAGCCCAGGCCTTC
>JAGVSV010000024.1 GCA_019137115.1 Bacillota bacterium | reverse complement strand
CGAGATCTTCAGAAGCCTTGATGCTGTTATCGACGGGTTGTGCCAAACAGCGAAAGACCTAGCAGAGGATGTCCAGCGTGTTGCATCTATTACGAAGCGCAAATGGATCGTCGATGCGTTAATGATTTAGAGTAGTATAACTTGCGGACTGTCGATTCGTTTTTTGTTAAGGCGAACGGGGTTGTCAATCGCTGTTTGCAGCGCTTTCCGGTTGCCGCTCTTTCTGGGGCGGAAAATGGCGTGTGCGCAAGCTGAAACCATTGGGCTCCTCATCGTGTAAACATCGGGGCAAAACGTCTGAAAACATCGGGTTGAAATGGGCGAGAATATCGGGTTGTCGTGAAAACTTCAGGTTACAACACCTGAAACTCACTGCAAAGCGGACGCCCCCGCAGCCACATGGCCACGGGGGCGTTTGTTGTCCTCTTCTCGTTCCTGGCTTACTTAAACTGCGGCAGCCAGTCCTTGTTCATCGCGAACATTTCGTCCACCATATCGCGGATTTCCTTGAGGCTCAGCACCGCGCTGGTCAGCGGGTCGTAGCAGATGGCGCGGTAGATCATCTCGCGGTCGCCATTAAGCGAGGCTTCGACCACCATCTCCTCGATCTGGGCGGACAGGCCGGCCAGGATCGCCAACTGCGGGGGCATCGCGCCCACGTGGATGGGCTCCAGACCCAGGGGGCTGGCCAGCACCGGCACCTCAACGCAGCTGCCGCAGGGCAGGTTGTCGATCAGGCCGAAGTTGCGCACGTTGCCGTTGAACTTGAACAGCGTGCCGTCGCCCAGCGTGGCGTTGAAGATGGAGGCCGCGTACTCGTTGCCGCGGTGCAGTTCCACGGGCTTTTTGAACCATTCCTCGATGCCGTCGCGCCAGGTCGTCTCGCGCTTGCGGTATTCGTTGAGGATGTAGGCATACACGCCCGGGTTCCAGCCGGTGCCGTGGGTGCAGTACTTCTCAATCAAATCGGGGCGCTTGCGGAACCAGGCGTTGTACTCGCTGTTGTGGCCGGAGGATTCGGTGACGTAATAGCCCAGCGCCAGGTACATTTCGTTGCGGACGATTTCCTCGTTGTACACGTCCTCGCGCTCGGTGATCGCCTTGTGAATCAGCGGATAGGCATCCTCGCCGTTCCACTTGAACTCGGTATAGAACGCCTGGTGGTTGATGCCGGCGCAGGTATAGGTGATCTCCTCATCCTTGGCGCCGATCCACTTGGCCAGCATGCTGGCCGTGCCCTGCACGCTGTGGCACAGGCCGGTCACCGTCATTTTGGGGAACGCGCCCTGCACCGTGCGGCACAGCATCGCCATGGGGTTGGTGTAGTTGAGGTACACCGCCTTGGGGCAATAGCGGTCGATGTCGCGGGCGATGTCCATGATCGGGTTGATCGTGCGCAGGAAGCGGAAAATGCCGCTCGGGCCGCGGGTGTCGCCCACGTTGGTGTCCACCCCGTACTTTTTGGGGATCAGGATGTCGTGCTGCCACACGTCCACCTCGCCGTGTAGGATGGTAGTGATCACGCCGTCGGCACCCTTGAGCGCCTCGACGCGGTCCAATGTGGCCGTCACTTTGGCCGGGTAGTTGCCGGCTTCCACGATGCGCTCCACGGCCTTCTTGATCTCGGCAAGGCGCTCGGCGTGGACGTCCATCAGGGCGATTTCGGCATCCGCAAACGCCGGGAAGGACAGGATGTCGCGCACCAGGCTGCGGGTGAAGCCAAAGCTTCCCGCGCCGATAAACGCAAACTTCTTGGGCATGGGTCTTCCTCCTTTATTGTCAGGCGTACTGCCTTCGGTTTTGATGGGAATGGGTGGTCAGCGCCGTTTCGGTGGTGAACGACGCCCAGGGGATGTCAGCGGTTTCGCCGGATAAGAGCCGGCCCACGTGGTGAAGCAGCGGGAAATCCGCCAGCTGCCCGCGCGTGCCCAGCGCGTCCACCATGCGCTGGGCAATGACGACCGATTCCAGCGTCACGCCCTTGAGCCGCTCCAGCGCCTGGTCGATCGTCAGGCCGCGCCCCAGCAGCGTGCCCAGCAGCCGCGTGCGACCGCCAAAGATGGTGACGTACAGGTCGCCGGCCCCATAGATGATATTCTCGGGCCCGCCGCCCAGCAGCGCCAGCAGCGCGGTCATTTCCCGCACGCTCTGCCCGAACAGCGCGGCCTGCGGGTTGTAGGCCGGCGTGCCTTCGCCGCCGTCCTGCGCTTCCACCATGCCCACGGCCAGCGTCACGGCCAGCGCGTAGGCGTTTTTGAGCGCCACGGCAGTTTCCACGCCCACGACATCCTGCGACAGGCTGATGTGGTAATAGTTGGTCGCCAGCGCGTCGCGCAGCATGCGCAATGCGTCCATGTCCCGGCCGCAGAACGCCACCGCGCTGTGCCTGCGGTCGGCCAGCTCATAGCTGGTGCAGGGTCCGCCGATCGCGCAGAAGGGAATGTCCCGCCTGGACAGTCGCTGGTAGTAATTGGGATAGGTTTCCAGCCGTCCGTCCTCATGGGCGATCAGCCCCTTGGTGACCGACAGCACCGGCATGCCATCCGGGATCAGCGGCAGCGCCTCGTTTAAAAACCAGTCCACCCCAAAGCTGCTGACGCCGCCGATGACAAAGTCCGCCCCCTCCAGCGCTTCGTTGACCTGGTCAAACGTATAGAAGGCCGCGGGCTTGGGCAGCCGCCGCTTCATGGTCATATGCGTGCCGGTGGCGCGCGCGTGGAGGATGATCGCGTCATCCAGCGGCGTGCCCACCACCCGGACATCGTGGCCCCGGTCACAGGCAGGGATGCTCATCGCCGACCCCATCATGCCCGCGCCGATGATCGTGATACGCATGCTATGGCCTCCCGTCCGGTTGTTGGGTTTATTATTGCAAGTCGGGCAAGAGGTGTCAACTGGACTTATACGAATAAAGTGAAAGACGACAGGCAAGGCAGAGGGGGTATCGGAGGTGCTCCCCCGATTGCATTCGTATCGACCAGCTCCGCCGGTCGGGCAGGAGGATTTTCGTAGCGTTAGCAAAGAAAATCATGACTTCTGCTTGTTTGAACAGAAATCGTACGATTTCTGTTCAGCGTTCACGCAAACTCCAAACACCGCTTCCGGAAATGCAGATAATTCTCCAGCGATACTTCCTCCGGCACGCCGTGGTCGCTGGTGGGCAGGTAGCCGCCGCGGGCTTGCATAATTGGGAAGATGCGGTCGACCATGCGGTCGATGGCGTCCTTGCCCTGGGCCAGTACGCGCTTATCCACGCCGCCGGACAGCAGCAGGTCGGGGTATTGCCGGCCGATGGCGACCACGTCACAGCCGGACGCCACCTCGCAGGGGCTGATAAAGTGCATGCCGATTTCGCGGTAGATGTCGATCACGTCCATCGCGCGGCCGTCGGTGTCCACCTGGATGTGCAGCGTGTGGCCGGGCTGGCGGGCGCGCATGTTGGCGATCAGTTGCTGGTAGTACGGGAATAAAAACGAGCGGATCATGCTGGGCGAGATCAGCGAGCCGTGGTTGTAGCAGATGTCCTCAGAGATGAACAGCTCGTCGATCTTGACCTGTTTCTGGTGATAGGCGGTCACATGATCGGCCAGTTCCAGCCATGCCTGCATGCACAGGTGGATCAGCTCCGGGTCGTCGTAGAACATGATGGGCAGTTCGCCCGGGCCGATCAGGGAGCGCAGGTACATGTAACCACCCACGATCAGCTGGCCGATGAACAGGCCCTGCCGTTGCTTTTCCACATAGCCGGGCAGGTAGTTGTCCATCTGCTTCAGGCGCTCTGGGGTGTCGTACTGCATGCGCCACTCGCACAGTTCGCGGAACGTGCGCTCGTCCTTGACCGGATGGTCGACGTACTCGGGCATGAAGCCCTGGCGGCGGCCGGTGAAGCACTTGAGCGTGCGGCCGGCAAAGTCCTGCACATACTCGTGCGGGCCGTCGGTGCGCAGCACTTTGGTTTCAAACTCCGGCACAAAGGCGGCTTCGCACCCGCCCAGGCCGTACAGGTCGACGCGGCCGGGCTCATCGTAGCCAAACACTTCGCTTAGGTTGGCGTCGCGGGGCAGGCCCTGCTCATACCAGCGGTCGAGGCAGTAGTAGCCAAACTCCTTCTGGAAAAAGCCCGCGCCGGGTTTCATGGTGTAAAAGTCCCGGTATTTCTGGATGCCGCTGGGTTTGCTCATGGGCTGTTCCTTTCCACCGCCCGCGCGGTGAGCGTGATCAACTGGTTGTCGCTGTCATACGCCAGCCACAGCGTGCGGGTGGCCGCGTCCCAGCGGCTTTCGATCGGGAGGTGCGTGCCGTTTTCGTCCGTGGCGACCAC
>JAGVSV010000038.1 GCA_019137115.1 Bacillota bacterium | reverse complement strand
GTCCCCCCGCATCCAATCCAGAATGGCGAGAACGGTGGCTTCACACGGCAGCGCATGCTCCGCTTCGGAGATCGCGCCCAGCTGGTGGGCGTCGGAGGAGTGCAGCACGCGGTAGGTGTCGTGGGGTACTGTGCCCAAGGGGGCTTCCACGGTGCGGTAGTTGTCCCCGGGCGGGATGAAGCCCAGCATGGTGACCAGGCCGTTGCCGCGCGCGATGTGGGCGGGCACGGGGACGCCGCCCAGTGAGCGCACCAGGGCGTTTAGGTCATGCAGGGCGATGTCCAGCGAGCCGATCAGCAGCGCGCCCTCGGTGCCGATGGGCTCGTCGCGGTCGTTGACCATAGTTTGTTCGCCGTAGAAGTCCGGGCGGTTGCGTTTGCCGGCAAGCAGGCGCAGGCAGTGGGCGCCCATTTCCTCAGCGGCATCAACCGTCGGGAAATACGCAAGTATGTGCACCTCTTCCTGTGAGCACAGTTCCATCGCCGGCAGCAACAGCAGCCGGTGGCGCTTGGCGGCAACGGAAAAGGCGCGCAGGTTGCGCGCCGTGTTGTGGTCGGTGATGGCGATCGCGTCCAGACCCTTGAGCCGGGCCATCCCACAGACGTTGCCGGGCGTCATGTCATTGTCTGCGCAAGGCGACAGGCAGCTGTGGATGTGGAAATCGTAGAAAAACGCCATGTCAGGCGGGCGGGATGCCCTGCTGGTGCATCAGCCCGCAGATGGCAAAGGCCGTCTTGGGCGAGGACAGCACCGTGATTCCCTCCTCCCGCGCCTTGTCAAGGATGGGCGGCTCCATGACGATGCCCTCGGGCAGGATCACGCAGGCCATCTCGCCCAGGGACGCCACCGCGATCACGTTCAGGTGCGTCTGCACGGTCACCCAGGCCATGCCCTCCCGGCCGCGGCCCATCACCAGGCTGAGCAGGTCGCAACTGTACCCGCACGTGATGTCGGCTTTGTTCCCTTCGGCCAGCACGCGCGCGTCCAGCAGGGTTATCAATTCACTGATCCGCATGTTTCCCCCGTGAGCGCGCCGAAATCGGCGCGCCGGTCATGTTGCAGATGGCTTCCTGACAGGCTCCGGGTTGTCAGGCGCCAGGTCTTCCACCTTCAGCGCCATTTCCTCCAGCCGCGCCTTGAGCAGGTGGATACAGTCCATCTCGGTGCAGAACCCGCGCACGATATCCTCCGCAAACGATTCGCACGTGGGCGAGCCGCACGCGCCGCAGTCATACCCCGGCAGTCGCTCCAGGATGGCGTTCATGTGCTCCATCCGGTCGATGGCGCCGGCGATGCTTTCGTCCAGGCGCATGGCGTTGTTGGGTTCGATCTTCTGGTCAAAGTGCAGCGGCACCGCGTTCATCTGCGCGCTGGTGACAGCGTTGCTGGGGTGCGCTTCGGGCAGGGCGTCGCGCAACGTCTTGATGGTGTTTTGCGCCACGTAGTTGATTTCCACGGTCAGCGGCCCGCCCACGCAGCCGCCTGGGCAGGCCGCGCCCTCAAAATAATCCAGGTCGGTCAGCTTGCCGTCCTCAATCTCCTCCAGCACGCGGATGACGTTTTCCACGCCGTCCACCGACATGCTGTTGCGCGGCGTGGCGGCATGGATTTCCCCGCCGGCATTGGCCCAGCCCACCCCATAGGGCGTGGCGGTGGGCACGCGCTTGGCCTGTATGGCGCCGGTCACATGGGGCACCAGGCGCGCAAAAACATCGGCCATCGAGATCGCGCCGTCGATGTCCGACTTGGCCTGCCCGATCGGGTTGCGGATGGCGGTCATCTTGGCCGCGCACGGCGTGATGAAGAACACGCCGATTTCGTCCGGCGACACATTGTGCTTCCTGGCGTACTCCTGCCGCGCCATGGCGGCGGCGATCTCCACCGGCTGGCGCACATTGATGATGTGCTCAATCAGCGACGGGAAACGCACCTGGATGATGCGCGTGATGGTGGGGCAGGCTGAGGAAATCAGCGGCCGCGGCCGGTCGGGCAGGCGCAGGCGCTCCTGAATGGCGCGGGTGGCGATGTCGGCGGCGCGTGCCACCTCAAACACCTCGTCAAAGCCGATGCTGATCAGCGCGTCCAGCACGATGCCGATGTTCTCCAGATGGCGGAACTGGCCGTACAGCGACGGCGCGGGCAGGGCGATGCGGTGCTTGTATTTGAAGATATCATCGAATGGGTCGGTCATGGCGATCTTGGCGTGGTACTGGCAGATGCGGATGCACTGCCCACAGTCCACGCACCGCTCGTCCAGGATGCGGGCCCGGCCGCCCCGCACGCGGATGGCCTCGGTGGGGCAGTGCTTCAGGCAGTTGGTGCAGCCCTTGCACTTGTCCTTGTCCAGCCGGACGGAGTGAAAACGCGTGCTCATCCTGCCCCCCTATGCCAGTTCAAACAGCATCTGGATGTCCGTGCCGCGGCCGGGGACGCTGTCGATGGTGAACACATCCGCGTTGCGCCGCATGTTGGGCAGGCCCATGCCCGCGCCAAAGCCCATGCTGCGCGCCTCGTCATTGGCGGTGGAGTAGCCCTCGCGCATGGCCTGTGCCACGTCGACAATGCCGGGCCCCCGGTCGCTGGAGCTCAGGCGCACGCACTGGCTGTCCACCTCCAGCGACAGCTGGCCGCCGACTGAGTGGATGACGATGTTCAGCTCCAACTCATAGCTGGCGACCGCCACGCGGCGCAGCAGCTCCGTGCTGACGCCCAGCTGGCGCAGCCGGCGCTTGATGTCGGCGGAGGCCTCGCCCGCGCGGGTAAAATCCCCGGCTTCCACGGGGTAGTCGGTATGCATCATCGGGCGGCCCTTTCCGCATCGGGCATGTGGCAACGGGCGAATATGCTGCCCGTCATGTGAGGGATGCCTCTCCGGCGCATTCTTCCTTCCAGGTCATGGCGGCGCCGCGCAGCCCGCTTTCATACAAAAGTCCCGCGCAGGTGAACATCGTGCGGTTGGCGGTGAGCACCACCAGCCCCAGTTCATCCGCGCTGTCCAGCACATCCTCGCCGGGCACCTTGCCGCGCGCAAAAATCAGGCACTTCAGGTCCAGTATTTCTGCGGTGCGCACCACGTGCATGTTGGTAAGTCCCGTCAGCAGCACCGTTTTTTCATTGACAAACGCCAGCACATCGCTCATCAGGTCGGAGCAGCATGCGCTGTACACGTCCTGATCCAGCTTATCCGCCCCGCGCAGCACGCGGGCGTCCAGGATGCGGGCAATCTCGCGAATCAACATGGGGGTTCCACCTCCAGGGGCATTGTACCACGGCTTGTGCATTTCGGCACATGCCCTTGTTCAGCCCGCCGCGATAGTGCCCAGACAGGTATAGAACTCACCGCCGCCGTAGTACAGGTGGAGTTTGCCGCTCCAGCGGGTCAGGCCGGTGAAGAAGATGGTGTCGGAAAACGGCGAGCAGTACGGGTGCGGGGGCTCGGCCAGCTTGCCATCCTCCCATGGCAGCGTTGGATCGGCGGTGAGCACGGGAAGCTCCAGCCAGTCCAGCGGAACGTGGGGTGCGCTGAGCGAAAGCAGCACCTCGCCGATGGCGTAGAAGTGCCCGCTGTGGTGGCCGCCGGTAAACAGCACGATGTCGTCGGGGCGCCTGGGGTTGTGTTGCGCCAGCGCGAAACAACCCTCGCCGCCCGGCCAGAAGGTGCCGGTTTCTTCCGAAGTCCAGGTCACCAGGTCGGTGGAATAGGCGATCAAGCCGTCGTTGATGTACATCACGTAACGGCCTTTGGCGTCCTTGACCGGGCGGTTGTCCGCGTCCTGCAGTACGCAGGGGTTGCGGTGGATGCGCGTGGCATCCGGGAACAGCAGCCCGTGGTTGCGCCAGTGGATGAGATCCTCCGACTGACACAGGATGATGCCGCTGTGCCGCGGGTCATCCCGCCGCGCCCAGTCCCAGCGGTTGAGGTAGATGTAATAGGTGTCACCCGCATCCACCACGCAGACGTCCTCGAAGCTGTAGATGAAATCATCCCCGTGACGGAACAGCGGGCCTGCGACGCGCTCGAACTGAACGCCATCGGCTGACACGGCAACGCCAATATCGCAGTGATAGTCAATGCCATCCGGATCCGGGGCGAACACCGGGTTGCCGGGGTATTTTTCCACAGGACCAAGCGCCCAAGGCGGGAAGGGCCGGCTGCGGCGTACGGGATCGCGGGAGAACCCGCCCCAGTATTTTTGCTCGTCATACCCATAGCGCGGCTGGCCTTTGTCGCCACTGATCACCTGCTGCCAGGCAAAGAAGCCGTCCGCGTGAAAACTGCCGTTGTCCATATGTCCTCCTGAAATGCGGTAGGTTTTGGGTGGCACGCACGCCGGAAAAGCCAGAAGTGCGCTGCATCGTGTATATGAGCATGATAGTGTGATCGGAGATGGCATGTCAAACACAAGGAAGTAGGTTTGCGTAGCGGCACCAAAGAAAAAGGGAGCCCTTGTTCGGCTCCCTCTAGGAATATTC
>JAGVSV010000187.1 GCA_019137115.1 Bacillota bacterium | reverse complement strand
TTCGCGGGTCAGGATGATGGGCGCAAGCTTGCCGGGCACCAGGGCGCTTAAAAACACGATGTCCATCTGCGGCAGGTGCGGCGCAATGCGTTCGCGCTCCTGCAGCAACAGCTCGGGGCTTAATCTCAACGCGTACCCGCCGTGGCCCGCCGCCTGCTCCTCCGGGATGTCAATGTCAATGATTTTGGCACCCAGCGACTGCGCCTGCTCCCGGGCCGCGGCGCGGGTGTCCACCGCCCAGGTCACCGCGCCCAAACGTTTGGCGGTGGCCAGCGCCTGCAAGCCGCCCACGCCCACGCCGATGACCAGGGCGTTGAGGGGCTTGGTCATGCCCACGGCGCTGAACATCTGCGGGATGAAGCTGGGCAGCAGGTTGGCGGCCATCAGCATGCCCTTGTACCCCGCGCAGGTGCTCATGGAGGTCAGCGCGTCCATGCTCTGCGCGCGGGAGATGCGCGGCACGCCGTCCAGCGTCAGCGCGATGATGCCCTTCCCCGCCATATGGCGCACCATGTCATGGTTGGCCGGCGACGCCGGGTGAATAAACGTGATCAGGTACTGCCCCGCGTGCATCATGTCGATCTCATGGCTGCCGGTGCGCTCATTAAACAGCGGCTCCTTGACCTTGAGGATCAGCTCCGCCCTCTGGTACAGCTCGCGCACATCGGCCACAATCTGCGCCCCGGCCTGCGCGTAGGCTTCGTCATGAAAGTAGGCGCCCAAACCGGCGCCCGCCTCCACCAGCACCTGGTGGCCATCCTTTATCAGCCTGGAGCAGCTGTCCGGCGTGGCGGCCACGCGGTTTTCAGCATGCATGATTTCCCTGGCAGCATGCATGATTTCCCTGGGAATGCCAACGATCATATGGAAACTCCTTCTCCCTGTATGGTGATGTCCCCATTATACATTGCGTCCCTGGCATTGACAATCAAAAGGAGCGGCGCTGGCCGGACGCTCCCGCCGGAGCGTTCCCCATCAATAAAAAGTGCTTGCATTGCCCCTGAAACCCTGCTATACTTCCAAGGCTGTCACGGTGATTTCACGCGCAAGACGCGTTTCCCGTAGTTCCGACAGGGAGGTGCCAGATGGGCAAGTTTTGTGAGATTTGCGAGAAGGGGTCGATGACCGGCCATAAGATCAGCCACTCGGACCGCAAGAGCAACCGGAGATGGTCGCCCAATGTGCAAAGAGTGCGCGTTCAGATGGACGGCGTGCCCATGCGCAAAAATGTGTGCACACGTTGCCTGCGCAGCGGCAATGTCCAGCGCGCGCTGCCCCAGGCCACGGTAGCCGCCGAATCGTAAGCACCTGCCGTTGCCTGTAAAAGCCGCCCGGATTGGGCGGCTTTTGCGTTATTCATCATTGGAGGGGATCAAGTGCCCTTGCGGCGGTTTTCGCCGGTGAGCTCCATCAGCTCGGCCAGGTGCTCCACGGCGTAGCCGCAGCCCAGCGCCACGCATTCCTGCGGGCGGTCGGCGGTGATACAGCGGATCTGCATCTCCTCGCTGATAGCTTCCTGCAGGCCTTTGAGCATGGCGCCGCCGCCGGTTAGCAGGATGCCGTTTTCAAACACGTCGTTGGCCAGCTCCGGCGGAATGCGCTCGATCACTCCGTGCAGGCCTTCGATCAACTGCCGCAGTGCTTCTTCCATCGCTTCGGCGACTTCGTCCCGGAAAATCTCAATCTGCTTGGGCAGGCCGCTGATCAGGTTGCGGCCGGCCACCGGCAGCGACAGCGAGGCATCGCCCAACGGATAGACGGTGCCGATCGCGCATTTGATGTCTTCCGCCGTGCGGAAGCCGATCAGCAGGTTGTGCTTGAGGCGGACGTAGCGGATGATGGCGTCGGTGAACGTGTCGCCGGCAGCCTGGATGATGGTGCGCGAGGCGATCTGCCCGCCGGCGATCACCGCGATGTCGGTGGTGGCGCCGCCAATGTCGGCCACCAGGCGGCCGTAGGGGTCCTTGAGCACCGGCAGCGCGCCCAGGGCGGCGGCCAGCGGCCGGTCGATCAGTTGGGTGCGGCGCGCGCCGGCGTCAAACATGCCGATGATCAGCTGGCGCTTTTCCAGCTCGTTGGCCATGGCGGACACCGCCATCACCGCGCGGGGGCGGTTGACCACCCGGCGCCCCACCACCTCCTGCACGATGTGGTGCAGCATGCTGGTGAGCATCCGGTAATCCTGGATCACACCGTTCTGCAGCGGCCGGTATACCTGGATGTGGCTGGGCTCGCGCCCGACCAGCCGGTACGCGTCCGCGCCGTAAAACAGCACCTTGTCAATGGATTGATCATAGGCCAGCAGCGCGGGTTCGTTGCGCACGATGCCGCGGCCACGCATGTGGATGATGATGTTTGAGGAGCCTAGGTCAATGCCGATATCGCCAACAGCAGCCATGGGTACCTCTCCTTCTGCCAGTTTAGGTGCAATTTGCACCTTCTAGACACAGAAAAGCACAATTCCGGAAATATATTAACACACATGGGTAACAAAATCCACTATTTCTGTAAAATTGATGCGTTTTGTGCCGCTGCCCCCACTTGTCTATACGCCAGCCCCTGCCCAGAGGGTGCGGTTGCCATACACGTCGATCACCATCAGCGCCACCGTGCCGCGCAGCATGGGGATCTCCAGCCGCGGCGCCAATGCGGGGGTGCCCTTTTTGCGAACTGAGGAAGCATAGACGGTAAACACATGCTCCTGGATGAGCCCCGCGTACCACTGGTCAACGGCGTCCAGGCCGGACAGCTCGGGCGTGCCTTCCGGGGGTTCGGCCAGCGTGTAGGCGTTCAGCCCCACCGAATAGTAGCCGATGCCTGGCAGCAGTGACGCATCGACCATCGCCTGCACGCGGGAGAGCGGCGCGTGGCTTTCCACGGCAAACTCCGCCAGGCGCTTGCGCGACACGGAAAAGGCGTGCGGGGAATCATCCGCACCCAGGAAACGCCGCCCGTTGACCGCCGCCGACACCAGCGCGGTGCCGGAGCCGCACAGGATATCCGCGACCAGATCATTGGGGCGCGTGCTGCACAGAATGATGCGGTCGGTCAGCGCCTGGGGCTTCTGGGTGGCGTAGCCGGTGCGCTGGGGGTCCTTCTGCTGCATCTGGCTGACGTCCGTCCACACATCGTCCGGATAGTCCGGCTCGTCATCGTAATAGATGTACCGCTTGCCATTGCTGACGATGCTGCGGAACGCGCGGCCCTTTTCGTCCACCTCGCGCTTGAGATGGTTGCCGCGGTCGCGTTTGAGCTTGGTGGGCACCTGGGTGATGTCAAAGAAGTGATCCCGGCTGCGGGCGTAGAACAAAATGGTATCGTGCTTGCGGCTGAAATACCGCTTGCTGCGCCCGCCGGTCTGGTAGCTCCAGATGATGCTGTTGCGAAACTGGCTGATACCGAACACCTCGTCGCAGATCAGACGAGCGTGGGCGGCCATCCGGTCATCCAGGTGCAGGAAAAAAGAGCCCGTCGGGCCTAACAGCACATGCGCGCGCTCAATCAGTTCGCGCAGGAACGCCAGGTATTCGTCGCGGTGCACGCCGGAAAAATCGTCGTACGCCACGAAGTCAATCGAAGGGGTGCCGTCGCGCCAGCCGTCCTCCCCCACCCGCATGCGGAAGGTCATGCGGCCGCCGGTAAAAAAGGGCGGGTCCATGTACACGCACTGTACCTGGCCGGCAAAGGCCATCAGCTCGGGCGCCAGCGCATCCTTGTTCATCAGGATGCCGCCGGGGCCCTGCCCCTCCGCGCGCTCCAGCGGTACCTCTACGCGCTGCCAGACCATGCTGTCCCCCCATCCAGGGTATAGGTTATTTCAATGAAGGAAGTGAGTTTCACCAGATAATCCCGGTGTGGTTTCGCGTTCAGCAGCACCTTCGCGGCCTGCCGCACGGCATGGGCAAACGTGCCTTTCATGCCGGACACGCCCGCTTCCACCAGCGGGCAAACCACGCACGCGCGGCGATCCATCCGCACGGCAAGCGCCACGCCCCCGTCGGTTTCACGCACATACGGAAACAGCGGGAAAAAACGGCACGCCAGCGGGCGTTCCGCGCGCTCGCAAGTACCCCTACAGGTCAGCAACAAGCCCATACCATGCGGATCTTCCGTGATTTCAAACCCCTGGGGCAATGGGTCATAGCAGCGCTCCTCCCCCGGGAACAGCAGCATGCCGCCCTTCCCCTCCGGGTCGGGCTGGCAGCAGGCGGCATCACACAGCGCGCCACAATCCCGGTGGAGCGGTGTTTCGTCCATGAGCAAATGCCGCGCGGTATCCAGCGCGTCCCATTGATCCATATAGTACCTGTCTTCCTGCCGTATCGGCGTCCCGATTGTAGCATGGCGGCCTTGTGTTGACAAGCAAAGGCGGCCGGCGCTACGATAGGGAAAACACAGGAATTGGAGACAGCACATGCGTTTTTCCGTTCCCCCGCCCGTGCTCCTGGCGCTGGAGCGGCTGGCTTTGCGCGGTTATGAAGCGTACCTGGTGGGCGGCTGCGTGCGCGACGACCTGCTGGGCATCCCCCCAAAGGACTACGACATCGCCACCTCCGCCACGCCGGAGGACATCATTGAATGTTTCGCGGGAGAACACCTGCTGCTGCATGGCATCAAGCACGGCACGGTGACCCCGGTGCTGTCCGGCGTGCCGGTGGAGATCACCACGTTCCGGCGCGATGGCGCGTACACCGACGGCCGCCACCCGGATCAAGTGGTATTTGCCACCAGCCTCCAAGAGGACCTCGCCCGGCGGGATTTCACGGTCAACGCGCTGGCACGGAGCCCGCAAACAGGCCTGGTGGATATGGTGGGCGGGGTGAATGACCTGCATGCCCGGCTGATCCGCGCAGTGGGCGATCCGGAGCGCCGCTTTGCCGAGGACGCGCTGCGCATTCTGCGCGCGGTGCGCTTTGCCGCGGCGCTGGGCTTTTCGGTGGAGAAAAACACCGCGCAAGCCATGGAGCGTCTGGCCCCCACGCTTGATCGCATCAGCGCGGAGCGCATCGCCGCGGAATGGACGGGCGCGCTGCTGAGCAGGCATGTGTCCAGAATCGCAGATTACCCCGCCGTGGTGGACGCGGCGGTGCCGGAAATCGCCACAGTATATGGGGATACCAGCGCATCTGCTTTGGCGGATGCCGCTCGGATGGCTGAAGCGCTGCCGCCTGATCTGCCCATGCGCTGGGTGGCGCTGTTTGCATATTGCGGGTCAGATGCAGCACAAGCCGCCAAC
>JAGVSV010000320.1 GCA_019137115.1 Bacillota bacterium | reverse complement strand
TTTGGTGATGCTGGTGTATCCCCGCGCGTCCTGCGCAAGCACCTGGGCCAGGCGCGTCAGATTGTTGCGCGCGCCCATGCCGGTGTTGGGGTAGGTGACAAATGTGTCGCACCCGACCAGCCAGGCGCGCAGCACCTGCGGATCGGCAGGCGGGGACGCCAGGACAGGCACGTATAAACTCAGAAGAAGAACACATAGCAGTCCGCACAGGGCGCGGCGCATTCCCCTTCCCCCTTCCCGGTGCCAGCCATTGCGGCAGGCGTAGTAAGACAGTGTGTAGAATGAATCGTAGCACGCGGTGCGCGACAGGTCAACGCTGGCAAGACCGCGCCGCCCAACCCATTTGGAACAAATTATCCGTGGGGCATGTCGCGCAAAGCAAGGGCGATGTTGCCGTTCCTGCCGGTCACCGTTTCCGCGTGCCAGAGCGAGCTGACGACCGCCTCCTCCACGCACTCGATCGCGGCGCGGAATACGGTCTCCAAATACCCATCGGCAACATCGCGGGAGGCAATGATCGGGCCATCCGGCTTGTGCAGGATGATGTTGGCGGTGGAAAAAGCCAGCGCGATTTCACCGCTGTCATGGCCGATGTGGCCGCCCACACGGCTTAAGCCCACCACCGCGCGGCGGCACAGGCGGCCCAGGTTCCTGGCGCCCAGCGGCGCGTCGGTCGCCAGCAGCACGATCACGCTGCCCTTGTCTGAAGCTGTCGTTTCGATTTGCGCCGCCAGCCGTTCCCCTACGGGATCGCCGCTGATCACCAGATCTTTGAGCAGCCCGTGGTTGGTGAGCACCAACGCGCCGATTGTGTAGGAGTGATCCGCCAGCGCAAACACGCGCGAGGCCGAGCCGATCCCGCCAGACAGCCCGTGGCAGATCATCCCGCGTCCCGCGCCCACCGTGCCTTCCGCAAAAACCGTGGTGGCTTGATCCAGGGCTTCCCGTACCATATCGCCGTTAAGATGGAACGCGCGGATGTCATTGAGCGTGCTGTCGTTGCATTCCATCACGACCGGGTTGACCGATGTGAGATCCGGGTTCTGTTCCACCATATAGTGCGCCAACGCGTCCCAGCAGGCGCCGACTGCCAGCGTGTTGGTCAGCACGATGGGCGTTTCCAGCGTGCCGAGTTCGTCGATCTGCAGCAACCCCTGGGATTTGCCGAACCCGTTGATCACGTGGCAGGCGGCGGCGCGCTTGCTGAGGAAGATGTTATCCATGGTGGGCACAAGTACCGTAACCCCGGTCTGCGCGCAACCCTGGCGTACGTCGGCGTGTCCGACCGTGATGCCGGCAACGTCGGTGATCAGGTTGTATTTTCCTGTGCTGTACGCCCTTTTGATAAAAAGCCCGCTGTTGACGCCCATACGCCCTCCTGTTAAAAACCGCATGTCCATCATATCACACGCAAAGCCTTGACGTTGTTTTGCGGCACTGCGTATAATGCACGCGTATGAACACGAATTTGCTGACCCATGGCATGAACGCGCCTGCCCGCATCGTTGTATGGGTGTCAGGCGGAAAGGAAACGCCCGGCAATGCAAGGTGATTTCCATGCCTGGGTTGGTGAACTGTATGAGAAGTACGCCAATGACGTGCTACGCGTGAGCTACTTTTATCTGGCCGACCGGCAGCAGGCGGAGGATGTGACACAGGATGTGTTCATCCGCCTGATGGAAAACAAACCGGTGCTCAAGGAAGGCAGCGAAAAAAGCTGGCTGCTCAAGGTGGCGCTCAACCGCTGCCGCGACCTGTGGCGCAGCGCCTGGGTCAAGCGCGTGCTGGTGGGCAGCCCGGTGCTGGAGATCTTGCCGGCCAAGGACGAGGTGGAGGACCGCATTGAGAAGGAATCCCTTCTGCAGGCGGTCAACAGCCTGCAGCCGGAGATACGCGAAGTGTTCATTTTGTTTTACTACCAGGGATATTCCATCGCCGAGATCGCAACCATCCTGGAGGTGCCCGAAGGCACCATATCCAGCCGCCTGTCCAGGGGGCGCAAGAAACTACGGGCCATCCTAGGGGATGAGGACATGGAAGGGAGCAACCCACGTTGAAGGAACTGAAGCAATTGCCCGGAATTTGCGATGAGCTGCTGGGCGGCCTGAACGCAAGCCCCGAGCTTTTGACGCGGGTGCTTGCGGGCAAACCGACCAAAACGCGCCGTACGCTGGCCGTGCGCCGCGTGACAGCCTTTGCGCTGTCGGCTGCCATGGTTTTGGGGCTGATGCTGGGTCTGCCCGCCGTGCTCAAGCTGCGGCAGGATGACCAGGTCATCATGACCCAGGCGGCCGGCGACCTGCCCGAGGGCGGCCGCACGGCGGCGTTTGACGTGCCGCGTGGCAGTATCAAGCTGGTCAACACCGGCGCTGTGCCGGGGTACCAGGGCGTGTGGGCGTCTGGCTCAGGCGCCAATTTCCCGCTGGTGCGCGTACAGGGCAAGTATTACCGGCTGCTGACCAACCCGACCAGCTTTGGCGACGGCATGGGCAGCGCTCTGGGCCAGGTAGCGGTCAACACCAGCGAGCCCGCGCTGGACACGTCGGACATCGTCAGCAACGTGGTGGCGCAGGGCGAAACAGTTTATGAAGTATCGGGTATGGGCGGCGCCGCCGTGGCCGCCAAGGTGGACGATGTGATGCGGGTGTTCCAGCGCGTGTCCTTCAGCGGCCGCGCGCTGGTCGGCTCGGAGAGCCTGTCCTCCACGTTGGGCCAGGCGGGCGCCGTCAAGGCACTGCAGCTGTCCGGCGTGGGCACGGTGACCGACCCGGCCACCATCAGCAGCCTGATGGGCGCGCTGCTGAATAACGCGGCCTACCAGGGCAGCGGCAGCCGGACCACCTCACAGGCGCTGCTGATCGAATATGGCAACGGCCTGGTGCTGCAGATGGCGGTCAAGGGCAACAGCCTGAGCGCCTGCGGCACGTGGGCGTGCCCGGAATTCATCGAGGCGTTCGCGGCGGCCGTGCCGCAATAGAAAAATCATCATTGCGAAAAACCCGGCGGTCCGATGCGTTCGGCCGCCGGGTTGCTTGTTGTGCGCTCAAATGTGGGTGAAGAACGGTTCGTTGTCCTCCATGCGCAGGATGCCCAGCGCATCAAAGTGGAGCTTGACGGGCTTGTCCCGGACGTATTGCAGGATTTCGTCCATCCGCACGGTCTCCTGGTAGGTAAGCATGGTAAATGACACCCCGTGCCGTTTGGCGCGCCCGGTGCGTCCGATGCGGTGCAGGTAATACTCGTTTTCATTGGGCAGGTCATAATTGATGACCGCTTCCACGTCGTCCACGTCAATGCCGCGCGCCGCCACGTCGGTGGCCACCAGGATGGGGAACCTGCCGCGTTTGAAGTTGTTCATGATCACCGTGCGCTGGGACTGCCGGATGTCCCCGTGCAGCGCCTGCGCGTCATAGCCCTGCTTGACCAGGCGGTCGCACACGCGCTGGGTCATGTACTTGGTGTTGGTAAACACCATCACGCGCTTGTATTCGTCGGAATCCAGCAGATACTGCAGGCGCTCCATCTTGTCGCTTTTGCCCACCAGAAAGATGTATTGCGTGATGGGCGGCAGGTCCTCCGCCTGGGCTTTGACGGTGATTTCCCGGGGCTCATGTTGATATTTCCATGAGATGGTCATCACGTCCTGGTTGGTGGTGGCCGAAAACATGACCAGCTGGCGATCAGGAGGCGCGGCCTCAATGATGCGGCTGACGTCCTTGACAAAGCCCATCTTGAGCATCTCGTCGGCTTCATCAATGACCATCGTGTGCACATGGTCCAGCCGCACCATGCCGCGGTTCATCATGTCCAACATGCGGCCGGGGGTGGCCACGATGATCTGCGGGTTGCGCTTGAGCTGCGTCAGCTGCCGGCTGATGGGCTGGCCGCCGTAGAGCGAGGCAATGTTCAGGTTGGGGATGAAATGCGCGAGCGACTTTAATTCGTCGGTGATCTGCATGGCCAGCTCCCTGGTGGGGGCCAGCACGACCTCCTGCACACGCCTGTCCTTGAGCGATACATATTCCAGCATCGGGATGCCAAAGGCGATGGTTTTTCCGGTGCCGGTGGGGGCGATGGCGATCAGGTCGTGCCCGGCCATCATGAGCGGGATGGTTTCCTTCTGAACGGTGGTGGCGGTGACGATGTCCATGGCTTCCAGCGCGCGCAGTACATCGTCGGACACGTCCAGCGCGCGAAAATCCTCTGAATAGGGCAAGAATGGTTCTCCTTACTGTAAAAACGCCGCTGTATCGCGGCTGCCTCTATTATAGCCTGCGCTTGGCAAAGCGTCAACGCGCGTTTACTTTTGGCTTGCCTTCCGGTAAAATTGTCGGGTACCCGAAGGAGGAAATGTATGTATACCGAAGAAGGCCTTACGGACATCAACCACCAGTTTTCCCGGCGCCTGACCGCCTTTTTGATTCCCGCAGCACTCCTGCTGGCTGGCGTTGTGGTGTCGCTGGTGTACC
>JAGVSV010000015.1 GCA_019137115.1 Bacillota bacterium | reverse complement strand
AATGCGGCGGTCAAAATGGCGGTGCGGGTTGGACGATGCTGCGCAGCGGCGCGAAATATGCTTTCCGGAGGGAACAACCCCAGTCAAATATGCTATCATGGTGCAAAAGTCCCGTGGTGGCATGGCAGCCACACATGGTGGAGGCGCGTGTGGACTTTCCATGGCAAACCTCTCAACCTTAAAATCACCCTGCAAGGAGGCATACCATATGTTCAAAGACGCGGCCATCGAAAAACGATTTAGGGCCCGCGAGGCGCGCTACCTGACCGCGATGCAGGGGGGCACGCCGGACCGCATCCCCATCCGGTTCTTCCTGCAGGAGGCCGCCGCGCGCGTGGCGGGCTATACCATCCAGCAGGTGGCCACCGACTACAACATGGCCTTTGAAGCCACCCGCAAAGCCGGCGAAATGCTGGGCTGTGATGCCGTCATGCTCAACGCGATCTGGAGCACCTATACCGTGGGCAAAGCGGCGGGGTGGCGGTACCTGTATGTGCCGGGCGTGGACGTGTCGCTTGACAGCGTGCTGCAGTTTGGCGAGCCGAGCAAGCCGGAGGACGAGTTCCTGAAGGAATCGGAGTATGCGGAGTTCACCCAGGACCCGACCGCGTTCCTGGTTAACAAATGGATGGCGCGTGCCAGCCGCCGTGTACGGCCGGCGGGCGGCACGGTGGACTTTGACCACAATGTTTCCCTGTGGTCGGGCGCGCTGGCGTATGCCAACTACATGAACGCCTTTGGTCCCGCCGCACAGCGGCTGAAGGAGGAGTCCGGCATTGTGTCGGCCAACGCCGGCATGATCAAAGCGCCGTTTGACATCCTGTGCGACAAGTTCCGCGGGTTCATGAACGCGGCGGTGGACACGATCGAGCGCCCCGAAACGGTCATCAAAGCGTGCGAGGCGCTGATCCCGCACATCGTGGCCAACGCGCTGGCAGGCGCTGACCCGGAAAAGAAAGCCCCGATCACCATCTGGGCGCACCGCGGGGGCGTGCCGTTCATCAGCCCCCACACATTTGACACGATTATGTGGCCCACGCTCAAGCCCGTGTTTGAGGAGATCATCGCCAAAGGCTACCAGATCCTTTTCTATGGTGAGGGCAACTGGGAGGCGCACTATGACACGCTGCGCACGCTGCCTGCCGGCAGCATCATCTACCACCTCGACCGCGGCGATCCCGCTGTGGCCGCGCGTGCTTTCAAAGGCCACTTTGCCTTAAGCGGCGGCATGTCCTACGATGTGCTGGCGCGCGGCACCCCGCAGGATGTCCGCGATCATCTGAAGGAACTGTTTGCCATCGTAAAGCCCGGCGGCGGCTACATCCTGGACGCCACGGCGCTGATGCTTAGCGACATCAAGCCTGAGAACCTGGAGGCCGCCGTGGCATACACCATGGAGCACGGCGTGTACAGCCAGTCTATCCCCGCACCTGCCCGCGGCACGGTACGTCCTGCGCCCATCGCGCCGGGCACACGCGCGCCCAACACCGTGCGCCCCTGGGCCGTGGAAAGCAGGGACTACCGCCAGCTGTCCGGTGACGTGGACATGGTCAAAGCCGCCTGGGAGCGCACGGACGCACTGCTGTATAACTACCTGTGGACAACCGTCCTCTGGTGATACAACAAACGCAAAATAGGGAAGGAAGGGAATATCATGTCACGCACCATCAAATTCGCCATCATCGGCGCCGGCAGCGTTAGCTTCTGCCCGGCCACGCTGGGCGACATCCTGCTGAACGAATCCATCCAGTCCGTGGAGCTGGAGATCGCCCTGATGGACATCCTGCCCGAGGCGCTGCGCGTCAGCGAGGGGTATGCCCGCGCGGCGATCAATGCCACGGGCCGCGAGGCCAAACTCAGCGCGACAACCGACCTCAGGAAAGCGCTGGAAGGCGCGGATTTTGTCGTGTCCGCCATCGAGGTCGACCGGTACCACTACTGGTCGATGGACTTTCATATCCCGCGCCGCTATGGTTTCCGGCAGGTGTACGGGGAAAACGGCGGACCCGGCGGCATGTTCCACACGCTGCGCAACCTGGGCCCCACGCTGGAAATCGCGCAAGCGATGGAGGAAGTGTGCCCCGATGCCTACCTGCTCAACTACACCAACCCGGAGGCCAAGCTGGTGGAGGCGGTCAGCAAGCTGACCCGCACGCCCGTGGTGGGCCTGTGTCACGGCGAGGGCATGGGGATTGACCAGCTTTCCCAGATTCTCGAAATGCCCAAGGAGGAGCTGGACACCCAGGTGGCGGGCCTGAACCATTTCGGCTGGTTCACGAAAATCGCGCGCAAAGGCACGGGGGAAGACCTGTACCCGCTGCTCAGGGAAAAGGAAAAGCAGATGCACTGGCTGGCGCACTGGGACGAGCTGGGCCTAACGCGCTTGATGTTCCGCACGTTTGGCCTGTACCCCTACCCGGGCACCAATCACATCGGCGAGTACATCGCCTGGAGCGACCAGATGCTGGCCAGCGCGCTGATCCAGTATTTCCATGACCCGGTGGGCGACAACCCCTGGCACGGCGGCCAGACGCCGGAGTTTGTGTACAGTTTCTCCGGCAACCCGACGGCGCGGCCGCTGTTTGATCGCTCCGAAAAGCCCCTGGCCGGCGACCCGGGGTTTGAGGCCAGCTTCCAGCTGACCGAGGGCAAGCTACATACCTCCGGCGAGTATGGCATCCCGATTGCCGAGGCCATCTACTTTGACAAGCCCACGCACATCGGCGCGGTCAATGTGCCCAACCACGGCTTGATCCCCAACCTGCCGGAAGGCATGGTGGTGGAGGTGCCCGCGCTTGTGGACGGCAAGGGCATCCACCCCATCGCCACCAGTGAGCCGTTGCCGCACGCCATCGCCCAGATGATTGCCACCCAGGGCACCATCCATCAACTGGTGCTGGAAGCCTATCAGGAGCAGTCCCGCAACAAGCTGCTGCAGGCGATGCTGATCGACCCCACCATCTCCACCTACAACAACGCGGTTGCGCTGATCGACGAAATGTGCGAGCGCCAGAAGGACATCCTGCCCCCGATGCATTGGTGAGGATGATTCTGCGCGCATGCCTGTGTGCCTAACGCCGGTCGCGCGGCGGAAACCGAGCGGATTGATCAGGACGCTCCGCGCGCGCTGCGGAAATAAAAACGACGAAACAAAACCGGGATGCCGATCATCATTCGACATCCCGGCCATTTATAACATTTGCCTAAATCGCCGCCCCATTCATATCATACAGCGGCAGATGCCCCAGGCGCACGAAGCCGTGGGGGTTGTTGGCCAGCGCCGCGCCTTCGGTGGCTACGCAGGCGCACAGCGCGAAATCGCTGCCCGTGGCGCGGCGGTACAGGTCCTGCGCGGCCAGATACGTGGCGCCGGTGGAGACCACGTCGTCTACAAAACAGGCAGGTTTGCCCTTCAACAGTGCAATGTCGTGCCGGTCGAGGATCAGCTGCTGCTCGCCGGTGGTGGTGATAGAGCGCACCGTCGTTACCAGCGGGTCGACCATATATGCCTTCTGGGATTTGCGCAGCACCACGTACTGCTCATGCCCCAGCAGCATCGCCAGCTCCTGGATCAGGCCGATGGATTTGGCTTCCGCCGCCACCAGCACCTCGCAGGCGGGGGAACGCAGCTTGATCAGCTCGGCAAGCGCGGTCGCCGCCTGGCGGTTGACCAGTGCCTGCCCCAACAGGTTCAATGAATAGAAGCGCACGCCGCCGGCCTGCACCAGGTCCAGCGTCATCGTCACGTTGTTGCCCAGCGGAAAGTCCATCGTGGGCGGCAGCAGGGGAAGGGTAGGCTTGGTCATCTTCACACCCCCAACATGGTGCCCAGCAGGCGCACGGCGACACCGGCGATCATGCCATAGAATGGGTTCTTGCTGATGATGGTCATGCCCATGGCCGCCATGCCCGCTGCGATGGTGCCGCTGGCGATCACGCCGCCCACGCTGGGGATGGTGGTCAACACAAAGCCGATGACCAGCAGGAAGCCGCTGATGGATTCGGCCGGCACATACTTGGCCAGCTTTTCCACCGCGCCGGTCAGGATCAGGACGCCGATAAACGCCATCATCAGCACGCCGGTCAGGATGGGGTTGGGGGCGCCGGCGGTTCCGCTGATGATACCCTCCAGCGGCAGGCCGCCGGCAGGCACGCTGACAAAGTCCGCCAGCGCGTTGACAATGGTCAGGTGGTTTAGGTCCTGCGTCGTGCCCGCGATGCTGGCGGTGATGTTGCCAAACGAAATGTTGCACCCGATGCCCATGCAGATCAGCCCCAGCGCGGACAGGATGGCGGCCTTGTTGAACACCATGTTGCGCCACCCGCTGAGCCACTCGCCGGTCAGCGACGCCTCCGGTTCGATTTCCACCGGGGCGGGCGCCGTGCTGGTCGCCATGTTCATGCGCAGGATGTGCACCAGGGTCGATACCGCCACCGAAATGCCGATGGTGTAGACCACGGCGTTGGGATC
>JAGVSV010000316.1 GCA_019137115.1 Bacillota bacterium | reverse complement strand
ACGCTTAACGCCATCTGCCGCACATCATCGGGCAGCACATAATCCCGCCCGGCGAGCACGGCGCAGGCTTGTCCCGCGCGCAAAAGGGCGATCGCGCCGCGGGGCGACACCCCCAACTGCAGCGCCTGGTGCCCGCGGGTGTGGTAGGCGATGTTGGCCACATAGCTGCGCACCTCGCGGCTGGAATACACCAGGCCCACGAAGTCCTGCAGGTGGATGATCTCCTGCGCGCTGCACACCGGCTGCAGGGTTTTAAGCGGCGAGTCCGCGCTGGCATAGCGCTCCAGCACGTCCATCTCCTCCTCGATGGAGGGGTAGCCGATCGAAATGCGCAGGAAAAACCGGTCCATCTGCGCCTCGGGCAGCGGGTAGGTGCCCACAAAATCAATCGGGTTCTGCGTGGCCAGCACCATGAACGGCCGCGGCAGCGGGTAGGTGACCCCGTCCACCGTGACCTGCCCTTCCTCCATCACCTCCAGCAGGCTGGACTGCGTTTTGGGCGATGTGCGGTTGATTTCATCCGCCAGCAGGATTTGCGTCATGACCGCGCCGGGCTTGTATTCCATATCGCCGGTTTTCATGTTGACCATCGTAAAGCCGGTGATGTCCGACGGCATCACGTCAGGCGTAAACTGGATGCGGCGGAAGCTGCAGTTGAGCGACTTGGCAAGCGCGCCGGCCAGCGTGGTCTTGCCCACGCCGGGCACGTCCTCAATCAGCACATGCCCTTTGCACAGCAGCGCGATCAGCGCCTGTTCAATCGCTTCGTCCTTGCCCACAATCACGCGGCGCACGTTATCGCGCAGCAGCTGAATCAAATTGCGTGGATCCTGTGACATACCCGTCCTTCCCGCCCAAGGCGCACGGGGAATGCCCCGTTCATGCCTGCATTATACCGTTTGTGTGATATCAGTGCAATCAAACCGTAAAACCCTTGAAACATATCGCAAAGAACACCCAAAGTGCAGGAACCGCATTGACTTTGCGGAATTCCCCGCATATGATGGCCGCAGGCGTGGATGAGGACGAGTACCCGTTGCGCACGACAGAGAAGGAAGCCCACCGGCTGGAAGGCTTCCGCGGCAACGCACCGGCGAAAACCCCCTCGGAGCCCCTGCCCGAACCACAGTAAGGCATGGCGCCGGCCGGCGTTATCGGCTGCTCCCCAAGGGTGGAATGCGAGGCACACTCGTCCTGATTGGATGGGTGTTTTTGTTAAGGAGGGCCTGTGGAAGCAATTGTTACAAAGTTTGGCGGCAGTTCGCTGGCCAACGCGCAAGGCTTTGTTCAGGCGGCGGATATTGTCAAAGCTGACCCGCGCCGCCGGTATGTGGTGGTCTCGGCCCCCGGAAAGGCGGACGACAAGGACCACAAAATCACCGACATGCTGCTGATGTGCTACCAGCTGGCCAGCCACCGGCTGGGGTTTGAGGATGTGTTTGCGATCATCGCGGGACGGTACCGCGACATCCACCGCACGCTGGGTTTGAAGCAGGACCTGGAGGCGGATTTGACGCACGTGGAGATGCGCATCCGCGCCGGCGCCAGCCGCGATTACTGCGCCAGCCGCGGCGAATACCTTTGCGCGCGACTGATGGCGGAGTATCTGGACGTTCCGTTTGTGGACAGCAGCGAGCTGATCGTGTTTGGCACGGACGGCCGCATGGACGAGGCCGCCACCTATGAAGCCATCCGCGTGGGGCTTCAGGACGTGGAATACGCGGTGATCCCGGGCTTTTACGGCGCGGACACCGAGGGAAACGTGGTCACCTTCGCGCGCGGCGGCAGCGACATCACGGGCGCCGTGATTGCCCGCGGCATGCGCGCTTCCCTGTATGAAAACTGGACGGACGTTTCGGGCTTTTTGATGGCCGACCCGCATATCGTCAAGGACCCCCGCCCCATCCACAGCATCACCTTCCGCGAGCTGCGGGAGCTGTCCTACATGGGCGCGCAGGTGCTGCAGGAGGACGCCATCTTCCCCGTGCGCGAAGCCGGCATCCCGATCCACATCCGCAACACGCACCGCCCGGAGGATCCGGGTACGCTGATTGTGCCCGAGCAAACCGAGCGCAAGGGCACCATTGTCACCGGCATTGCCGGCAAAAAGGATTTCCGGGTCATCAACGTGGAAAAAACGCGCCTGCGGGAGGAAGGGGACTTTTTGCGCAAGCTGATCAGCGTGTTTGAGTCCAACGAAGTGCCCATTGAGAACATGCCCTCCTGCATCGACAGCGTGTCGGTGATCGTGGCGCAGGCGGACATCTCCGGCAAGGAAAGGAAGATCCTCGAGGAGATCCGCATCTACTGCGCGCCGGATTCGCTGGTCTCCATGCCGTCCATCGCATTAATCGCGGTGGTGGGGCAGGGCATGATCCACGAAACGGGCTCGGCGGCGCGCGTGTTCCGCGCGCTGGGCGAAGGGCAGGTCAACATCCGGCTGATCTCCCAGGGTTCCAGCGAACTGAACATATTGATCGGCGTGGACAACCAGGATTTTGAGCAGGCCATACGGGCCATTTATCAGGCATTTGTTCAGGAGGGTACGCCATGAAAAAGGTCAACGTTGCGGTGGTGGGCGCCACGGGGCTGGTGGGTTCCACGATATTAAAGGTGATGGCGGAAAGGGATTTCCCGGTGGCGGAACTGACGCTGCTGGCGTCGGAGCGCTCCGCCGGGCACCAGCTCGCCTACCGGGGAGACATGCTTACGGTGGGCAATCTGGCCGAGGCCTCGTTTGATGGCATCGACATCGCGTTTTTCGCGGCCGGGTCGGGCATCAGCCGCGACCACGCCCCCAGGGCGGCGCAGGCCGGCGCGCTGGTGATCGACAACAGCAGCATGTTCCGCATGGCGCCGGACATTCCGCTGGTGGTGCCGGAGGTGAATGGCGATGATATCCCCGAAAAAGGCATTGTCGCCAACCCCAACTGCTCCACGATCCAGTGCATGGCGCCGCTGCACGCGCTCAAGCCCTATGGCCTGAAGCGCGTGGTGTACAGCACCTATCAGGCGGTGTCGGGCTCCGGCATGAAGGGATTGAGGGACCTGGACGAGCACAAGCAGGAGTTCTACCCCTACCCTATCCAGGCCAATGTGCTGCCGCACATCGATTCCTTCCGCGAGGACGGCTACACCGGCGAAGAGCACAAGATGATCAATGAAACCCGCAAAATCCTGCACCTGCCCGAACTGCCCGTGACCGCAACCACCGTGCGTGTGCCGGTGCGCTTTGGCCACTGCGTGAGCGCCAATGTGGAATTGGAGAACGCGTTTGACCTGAAGGAACTGGTTGATCGCCTTGCTACCCATGAGGGCATCGTGCTGATGGATGACCCCGCGCACAATGTGTACCCGATGCCCACGATGGCGGAAGGCCGGGACGAGGTGTTTGTGGGCCGCGTGCGCCGCGATATGAGCGTCAACAACGGCGTCAACCTGTGGATCGTGGCGGACAATGTGCGCAAGGGCGCGGCCACCAACGCGGTGCAGATTGCGCTCAAGGCGCTGGAGCGGATGAAATGAAGCGCATCGCGTTGCTCGGCCTGGGCCAGGTCGGTCAGGGCTTTTATGAGGTGTTCGAGCATGAGAAGGCACGGGTTGCCGCCATGACCGGCGTATCGCTGGACCTGGGCGCCGTGCTGGTCCGGGACACCCAAAAGCCCCGCAACGTGATGCCCCGTGAAGGCCTCTTGATCAGCAACCCCGACCGCATCATCGACGACACCGTGACCGACGTCATTGTGGACGCGATCAATGATTCCACGTTGGGCTACCGCATGGCGGTTTCGGCGCTGGCGCACGGCAAGCACTTCATCACGGCGGACAAAGTGTTGGTCAGCCGGCACTTTGAGGAGCTGCACGCGCTGGCCAACCGCCATGGCGCGGCCTTCCTGTATGAGGCCAGCGTGGGCGGCGGCACGCCGCTGATCAAGCCCCTGCGCGCGCTGGAGCGCGCGGGCGAGATTACCTCGCTGCGCGGCATCCTGAACGGATCGTGCAACTTCATCCTCACCGGCATGCGGGACGAGGGCGCGTCCTACGACACGATGATCGCACGCGCCAATGAACTGGGTTATCTGGAGGAAGACCCCCGGGACGACCTGGAGGGCTATGACACCCGCCGCAAGCTGCGCATCCTGTGCTGCGTAGCCTTTGGCGGCAGCGTGCCGGAAGCTGACATCCCCTGCGTGGGCATTACGCGCCTGCGCGAACGGGATATCGCGGGGCTGGGCAAAGCCGGCATGGAGGTCAAATTGCTGGCATCCGCGCAGCGCCAAGGCAAAGGCGTGGCGGCGTTCGTATTTCCGTGCGCTGTGCCGCGCCTGACCGCGCTGGCGGGCATCAGCGGGCCGCTGAACCTGGTGGAGGTGACGTCCAAATACCTGGGGCGCGCGGGCGCGCAGGGTTTATGGGCCAGGGCGCGGGCAGCCGCCCCACCGGCCACGCGCTGTTTACGGATTTGATGGACGCCATCGGCGACACCGTCACCGATCTGGCGCCCCGTTTGGGCCGCGCGCCGGTGATGGCGGAAACCGTGGCCCGCTTCTATCTGCGCGGCGTCAACACACCGGACAGCTGGGCCGAGGAACCCCTGGGCGAGGGCATCAAAACGCACCCCCTGGGGCTCCAGGAGGTGCTTGCGTGGCTGGATGACGATCAGGACGCCTGCGCGGTAATGCTGGAAACGTAAGTTTACAGCAGCGTCCGCATGTCCTCAAAGGTGTTGAAGCGGCGCTGCGCCGGATAATCCTGATAGAAGCCGTCCGGATCAAACAGAACGCCGTCAATGCCGGCGTTTTTTGCCGCGTCCAGGTCCATCGCGCGGTCGCCCACCATCACGCATTCCCTGCGGTTGAGCATGTGCAGGCCGATCAGGTGATTGAGCGCGTCGGGCGCGGGCTTCCCCGGAAAGCCGTCCTCGCTGGTGACAAAATCGGTAAACAGCGGGTACAGGCCGTCGCGCTTGAGCGCGTTGAGCGCCGCGCTGTCGCGGTGGGTGTACAGGTAATGGTTGGCGCCCTTGAGCCTGGAGGCGCGCAGGAAGCGCTCCGCCCCCGGGTACAGGCGCATGCCGTTTAGCCCCTCGCGGGCGCTGAACTGGTTGTACAGCCCGCGCACCTCGTCGGCGTCCTTGTCCGGGCAGTAGGTGGACACCACCTGGCTCAAACTGGCTTTGGCGTGGCGCAGGACCTCCTGATCGTCCGCCTTCACGCCGTAGTGGTTCAGAATGTTGCGGCAGATATCGGTTACCAGGCCGTAGGTATCGTAGAGCGTGCCGTCAAAGTCCCAGAAATAGTTCGTGTATACCATCATGCCTTGACTGCCTCCAGCTGGCTGGTGCAGTGCGGGCAGCGGGTGGCGTCATCGGCGACCACCTGTTTGCAGTACGGGCACAGGCGCGCGGCGGGCGCCGCTTCGGGCTGTTTGCGGAGGTTGCTGATGAGCTTTACAAACAGGAAGATGCCCACCGCCATCAGCAGAAAGTCGATGACCGTCTGGAGGAACAAGCCGTAGTTGAGCGTAGCGATGCCGGCGTCCTTGGCTGCCTCCAGCGTGAGCGCGGCGTTGCCGGTGGTGTTCTCGCCCAGCAGCACAAACATGCCGGACACATTGCCCGCGCCCGTGATCAGTCCGATCAGGGGCATGAAGATATCGTTGACGAGGCTGGACACAATCTTGCCGAACGCCGCGCCAATGATCACGCCGACGGCCAGGTCGATGACATTGCCCTTGAGCGCGAAGGCTTTGAACTCCTGCACAAACTTTTTCATTGGGTACATACCTCCTAATAATGAATACGGCGGCATTCTATCACAGAAAGCGCATTCCGGAAACGCCGCCGCGCCTTTCGCTCAGACCAGGCCCTGCGCGGTCATTGCTTCGGCCACGCGCATGAACCCGGCGATGTTGGCGCCGGCTACATAATCGTGCGGGGTGGCATACTCACAGGCGGCGTGGGAAATGCTGTCGAAAATATTGCGCATGATGCCCTTGAGCTTCTGATCTACTTCGTCGCGCGTCCAGCTTAAGCGCATGGAGTTCTGCGTCATCTCCAGCCCGCTGACCGACACGCCGCCGGCGTTGGCGGCCTTGCCGGGCGCAAACAGTACGCCGTTTGCCTGAAACACCTGGGTGGCTTCCAGCGTGGAGGGCATGTTGGCGCCCTCGCCCACGGCTTCCACGCCGTTGTTCACCAACGCTTTGGCGGACGCTTCGTCCAGCTCGTTCTGCGTGGCACAGGGCAGCGCGATGCTGCACGGCACCTGCCAGATGCCGCGGCTGCCCTCATGATATGCAGCGCCCGGCACCTGCTGTGCGTACTCGGCAATGCGCGCGCGCTTCACTTCCTTGATGTTCCTGATGATGTCCAGCTTGATGCCCTCGTTGTCCACCACAAAGCCGTTGCTGTCGGACATGGCGATCACACGCACGCCCTGCTGAGCGGCCTTTTCAGCGGTATAGATCGATACATTGCCGGAGCCGGACACCACCGCGCGCTTGCCGTCCGTGGACTTGCCGCTTTTTTCCAGCATGGCCTCCATCAGGTAGCACAGGCCGTAACCGGTGGCTTCCTTGCGGATCAAGGAGCCGCCAAAGGAGAGGCCCTTGCCGGTGAACACGCCTTCATACTGGCCAGTCAGGCGCTTGTACTGGCCGTACATGTATCCCACTTCGCGCGCACCCACGCCGATGTCGCCGGCCGGCACGTCCACGTCCTTGCCGATGTGACGGTACAGTTCATTCATCAGGCTCTGGCAGAAGCGCATGACCTCGCCCTCGGATTTGCCGCGCGGGTCAAAATCGCTGCCGCCTTTGCCGCCGCCCATGGGCAGCATGGTCAGGCTGTTTTTGAGCGTTTGCTCCAGCGCCAGAAACTTCAAAATCCCCAGGTTGACGCTGGGGTGAAAGCGCATACCGCCCTTGTAGGGGCCCAGCGCGCTGTTGAACTGGATGCGCCAGGCGCGGTTGATGCGCGCGCGGCCGGTGTCATCATGCCACGGCACCCGGAACCCGATGACGCGCTCGGGCTCCGTCAGCCGCTCCACCAGAGCCATCTGCTCATATTCCGGGTGGCGGTCAGCCACCGGGGACAGCGACGTTAATATTTCCTGCGCGGCCTGCAGGAACTCCTTCTCGTGGGCGTAGCGGGACGCAAGGTCAGTGTATACGCGTCCTAAGTACTCGTTCAAAAGGGTCAGCCTCCCATCCGGCGCTCTCGCGACTCCCGGTCATTCTAATCACAGGCCCATTTGATAACAAGCGAACGAGTGGGACAGCGCCTGTTTTTTTCTTGTACAGCGCGCCATTTGGTGCGTTCCGGTCGCTGTTTCGCCAGATCGAACATTGTCGGCTGTCCGGAGCGCGGATAGAATTTGTTCAAAGGCAAGGATCGGGAACAGGTAGCTTTGGCATCCCTCCCCCAAGAGAGCTTCCGGTTGGTGCAAGGAAGCGGGGAGCACGAAGCGAGTACATCCCGGGAGCCGCAGGTTGAAAGGATGAGTAGGCCGCGCCGGAATCCCTCCGTTACAGGGGCAGGCAATGCACGTTGCCTTTGAGGCCGCCAAAGCGGCAAAACCGAGGTGGTACCGCGGAACTTCCGCCCTCTGCACACAGCAGGGGGCGTTTTGTTCGATAGCCCCATACACGAAAGGAGAACCCTGATGAAAAACCTACGGAAGAGACTGGCGCTGATCCTGAGCGTTGTGCTGATGATGACATTCATCCCCGCGCTGGCCCAGGACGACCTGCCGATGATCGGCATCATCCAGCTGATGGAACACCCGGCACTGGACGCCGCGCGGGAAGGCTTCATCGAAGGCTTGCAGGAGCTGGGCTTTGAGGATGGCAAGAACATCCGCATCGTGCAGCGCAACGGCCAGAACAACCAGGACATCCTGGCCAGCATTGCCGACCAGTTCATCTCAGAGGGCGCCGACCTGGTGCTGGCAATCGCCACGCCCGCCGCGCAGAGCATGGCCGGCAAATCCACGACCATCCCAATCCTGGCCACCGCGATCACCGACTTTGTCAGCGCCCGCCTGGCCGAAAGCAACGAAAAGCCCGGATACAACATCTCCGGCACGACCGACTTAAATCCGATCCAGGCGCAGATCGAGCTGATCCAGCGCATGGCACCGGACACTAAAACGGTGGGCCTGCTCTACACCGCCAGTGAGGACAACTCGGTGCTGCAGGCGGAAATGGCCCATGCCATCATCGAGGAACTGGGCATGGAGTGGAAGGACGTAACGGTCAACAACGTCAACGACGTGCAGCAGGCGGCCATCAGCCTGATTGACCAGGTGGACGCGCTGTACATCCCGACGGACAACGTGGTCGCATCCTCGATGCCGGTGGTGCATGAGGCGGCGATGGCCAAAAAGATCCCCATCTTCTGCAGCGAGGCCGGACAGATCGAAGGCGGCGGCACCGCCACCCTGGGCATCAGCTATTTCCTCTTGGGCAAGCAGACCGCGCAAATGGCCGT
>JAGVSV010000208.1 GCA_019137115.1 Bacillota bacterium | reverse complement strand
ACAATTGGTACACGCTGCTGCAGCTGGGCTGTGCCTGGCTGGCGGAGCCGGACACGATGCGCGCGGACTATTACCTGAGCCGGTCGCTGGCCGCCAAAAAAACCGCCTGGGGCATGTACGCGATGGCGGAATTGCGCCGCGTGATGGGCGATGACGCCGAGGCAGCCAACATGATGATCGCGGCTGCCGACATGGCGCCGGATGACGACAGCCTGGCCAAAGCGGCCGCGGGTATGCTGCACCAGATCAAGGAGTATGAAACCCTTGCCCGCTTTGCCAACTCACGCCCGCAGAACGTGCAGGCGCTGCCGCGCATCCGGTTGTTCGCTGCCTTCGCCGAAGCATCGCTGGGCCGCTATGCGCAAGCCGAAACCTTGCTGCGCCCGGATGGCGAATGGCTGGAAGTGCCGGACATCCGGGAGGGCGAGATTTCGCTGAGCGACCTGTGGTACCTGATTGAGGAGGGCAAGGCGCATCAGGAGAACAGGCCGTACGACCGCAGCCAGCATTCCCCGCCGTACGCGCTGGACTTCCGCATGTTCGCGGTCAAGTAGCCTTTCCCGGGTATATTGCGGGTAGGGTGTGGCATGACCAATGCGCCCACGGGAATAGCGGGAGGTTTTGCAGATGATTGATGTGCGACATGAGAAGGACAAGCGCCGCGCGGCCGCCTATGACGGCGGCAGGGAAGTCGGCGAATGTACCTATGTGGTGAACGACGGCGTCTGGACGATCCACCACACCGGCGTGGATGCGTCCTACCAGGGGCAGGGCATCGCCCGCCAGCTGGTGGATCGTGTGGCGACCGAAGCGCGCAGCGCGGACGTGAAACTCAAGGCGACCTGCTCGTACGCCAAAGCCGTGCTGGAGCGCGGCGCACAGTACGCTGATCTGCTGGCTTAAGCGCGAACGCGCAGCGTGTATCGACGGAACCGGGGCTGTTTACAGCTGCTCCGGTTCTTCTTTTTCTGGTGAAGGCGATTTAGCGGACAGAACCTCCCGGCTGATCCATGCCATCGGCCCTTCCTTTGGCGCTTTGTAGGCGGCAAACGTAATGCCGTCCACCGCATCCAGCATGTCGGCAAGCCGCTCGCCGTAGCTGGTTCCGGTCACGCGCTTGCGCGCTTCGGCACGGGTCACCCAGGCCACCTCAACGCTTTCCTCGGACGGTACAGGCTCGCCGCTTATATACTCGCACAGAAAGCTCATGTTCAGGATCGGCGGCAATGTCTGGCCTTCCCAGACGCCATAGCCGGGCCTGCGCGCCAGGTTGGCGTACACACCGACGAAGCGGACGGGCTTGGCCGTGATGCCCGACTCCTCCTGAATTTCCCGCACCAGCGCCTCCAGCGGGGGCTCGCCCTGCTCCACCTGGCCGCCGGGAAACTCCCATCCGCGCCGCGGCGAGCGAACCAAAAGCACCTGGTCGCCTTTGGTAACCAGGCCACCCACCGCAACAATAAAGACCGGGATGTCCATGACCATTCCCCTATGCGCGCAGGATTTTGGCCAGCGCCTTGCCCTTGGCCAGTTCATCCACCAGCTTGTCCATCCAGCGGATGCGCTGCATGAGCGGGTCCTCAATGTTCTCCACGCGCACGCCGCAGATGACGCCCGTAATCTTATCGGCGTTGGGGTGGATGCGCGGGGCATGCTCGAAAAAATCTGCCAGCTTGGCTTGCTGTGCAATTTGCTGGTCGAGCCCCTGCTTGTCATAGCCGGTCAGCCAGCAGAGGACTTCATCCAGTTCTTCAACGGTACGCCCCTTGCGCTCCACCTTTTTGGCATACAGCGGGTAGATGTCGGCAAACGGCATCTGAAAAACGCGGTCCGCGTTCATGGCGTGCCTTTCGCGTCTTCCCTGGGGCGCGCGTTGGCGTCGTTCATCAGCCGGGTCAATTCATGCATGAATGTGGGAATATCGGTAAACTGGCGGTACACCGACGCAAAGCGGATGTAGGCCACCTCGTCCAGCTTTTTGAGCGCCTCCATCACCATTTCGCCGATCTGGTGGGTGGTGATCTCCTGCTGCATGCTGTTGTAGGCAAACTGCTCCACCGACTGCACGACGGCGTCAATGTCCTTGGCGGTTACCGGGCGCTTGTGGCAGGCATGGATGATGCCGCTGCGCAGCTTGGCTGTGTCAAACGCCTCGCGGGTGTTGTCCTTCTTGATCACCAGCAGCTGCACGGTTTCCACCTTCTCATAGGTGGTAAAGCGACGGCCGCAGGCGATGCACTCCCGCCGCCTGCGGATGCTGGCCCCGTCATCGGTGGGCCGGGAATCCACCACGCGGCTGTCCTCGGAATTGCAGAACTGACACTTCATATGGATCATCCCTTTCGCCTGATGGGAAACTGTGTGTGTTAGTATACGGGACTTGGCCGCGGCTGTCCAATGGCGCGGCAAATGGCGGTACCGTAAAAATCAGTCCGTCCAGACCGACAGCAGGGACGTCAGCCAGCCCACCACATCCATGCCATACACCTGTTCCAGGTTATCGCGCGTCAGCACCTCAGCGCAGGGGCCGAAATGGGTGGCGACCCCTTTGTCCATCAGCAGCGTGTGGGTGCCGTACTTGCGCGCCAGGCTTAAATCGTGCACCACCGACAGCACGGCGCGGCCGGGGGTTTGCAGCCATTGCTCGATCAGCGCGTACACCTCGCGCTGGTATTTGAGGTCCAGGTGGTTGGACGGCTCGTCCAGCAACAATAGGTCGGGGTTTTGCGCAAACACCTGCGCCAGAAAGGTGCGCTGCAGCTCGCCGCCGGACAGCGTCAGCACGCTTTGCCGGCGGATGTCTTCCATACCGGTCAGGCGCAGCGCCTGGTTGACCATTTCCTCACCCTGCGGGTCAGAAGCGGCGAACACCTGACCGCGGTGGGCGTAGCGTCCCAGCGCCACCACTTCCTCGACGGTAAAACCATAGCCCACGCGGTGGCTTTGCGACAGCACGCCCATGATGCGCGCCAGTTTGCGCGCGCGCATGTGCCGGGCATCCTGCCCCAGTACCAGCACCTGGCCGGTGCTGGGCACGGTCTGGGCGATGGCGCCCAGCAGGGTGGACTTGCCCGCGCCATTGGGCCCCACTACCATCAGCCACTGCCCGGCGTCCAGCGTGAAGCTAACATGGTCCAGCACTTTTCGGTCGCCGTACTGCACCGTGAGGTCACTGGCCGAAAGCATCACGTCCGCACCGCCTTGCGCGAGCGGAACATGATGGACACAAACACCACAGCGCCCACCAGCGAGGTGATCACGCCGATGGGCAGCTCCGCCGGGCGGAACACCGTGCGGGCCGCCAAATCCGAAAGCAGCAGGAACACCGCGCCGATAAAGGCGGAGCCGGGCAGCAGCCGCTTGTGGTTGGGGCCCGTCATCAGCCGCACGATGTGGGGCACCACCAAGCCCACAAAGCCGATGGTGCCGCCCACGGCCACGCACACGCCGATCAATACGCACACGCTGATCATGATGGCCAGCTTGACGCGCTTGACCGACACGCCCACATGGCGCGCGTTTTCCTCCCCCACGGCAAAGGCATTCAGCTCGCTTGCCAGCGGAAACAGCACCAGGCTGGAAAGAAACAGCGCAATCGCCAGCATCGCGGCGTCCTGGTAGGTGCTGCCCGCCAGCGACCCCATCGTCCAGAAGGCGATCGAGCGGATCTTGTCGCTGTACAGCGCGATGACCACGTTGATCAGGCTGGACACGAACAGTGAAAACACCACGCCGACCAAAATCAGCGTATTGGTGGACAGCGACCTGTCCATCACCAGCGACAGGGACAAAATCAGCATGAGCGACAGAAACGCAAACAGCACCGCCATGGCCGCCGTGCCCGCCAGCGGAATGCCGGGGATGGTGAACCCCATGGCGATCGCCAGTACCGCGCCCAACGACGCGCCCGAGCTGACCCCCAGGGTGGACCCCTCGGCCAGCGGGTTGCGCAACAGTCCCTGCATCGCCGCGCCGCCCAGGGAAAGCGCCGCGCCGCTCAACCCCACGCACAGCACGCGGGGCAGCCGCACATGCAGCAAGATGCTCTGATGCGCCGGGGTGCCGGAGGGCTGCCCTTTGATTGCCGACCAGAGCACCTCAAACGTATCCGACAGCGGGATCATCACGCTGCCCACGCACAGGCACAGGATCAGCGTGAGCAACAGCAGCCCCGCCATCAACAGATAGGTCGCCGGTCGAAACCCTTCCCTGCGCAGCGTTGTCAACCGGCTATGCCCTCCCCGTTCATTCGTGGGCTGATTATAGCCGCACCGCCCGCGGGCGTCAACGCGCACGCATTGCCCAAACGCGCAAGCGGCGATAGAATACGCACATCGCACACAAGGAGGATCCCATGCAGATACAACCGCTGTTGCATGTATACACCGGGAATGGAAAGGGCAAGACCACCGCGGCCATGGGGCTGGCGGTGCGCGCCGTGGGCCACGGTCACAAGGTATTGATCGCGCAGTTCATGAAGGACGGACAGTCCGGGGAATTAACCGC